>JBAPYC010001340.1:0-23844 GCA_049284535.1 Streptosporangiaceae bacterium | reverse complement strand
AGCCCGATTCCCTTGTTGGCCCCGGTGATCAGGGCGACGGTCGCAGTCATGGCCCCGACGTTAAGCCGTGGCCGCCCCGGCTGGGAGAGACCGGCCGAGGCTGGGACTGGCAGTACCACCCGCACCCGCGGCGCCCGGGGTGATGATGGGAAACGTGAACTCGACCAGCCGCGGCGAGGTTGCCGCGTTCCTGCGGGCCAAGCGGGCCCGGCTCAGCCCCCGCCAGGCCGGCCTGCCCGCGGCGGGCCCGCGGCGGACGCCCGGGCTCCGCCGTCAGGAGGTGGCCCAGCTGGCCGGCATCTCGGTGGATTATTACATCCGGCTCGAGCAGGCCCGCGGACCGCACCCGTCCCGGCAGGTGCTCTCGGCGCTGGCCCGCGCCTTGCTGCTCAGCGCGGACGAGCGCGACTACCTGTTCCGGGTGGCCGGCGAGTCGCCGCCGCAGGTGCCCGGGCCGGCCCGGGAGATCTCGCCCGGTATCAGGCACCTGCTCGACAGCATGCCGGGTACCCCGGCCTACGTGGTCGACGCGGCCGCCAACGTGCTGGCCTGGAACCAGCTGGCCACCCACTTCATCGGCGACCTGTCGGCGCAGGAGGACCGGAACATGATCCGCTGGACCTTCCTGCGGGCCCCGGCCGAGGTCGTCTGGCGCGATGAGGACTTCGTCCGCTTTACCCGGTCCACCGTCGCCGACCTGCGTGCCGCCTATGCCCGCTACCCCGGCGATCCGGGCATCGACAGCCTGGTCACCGAGATGCTCGCCCTGTCACCGCGGTTCGCGGGCATGTGGGCCGAGCATGAAGTTCAGGAGCGCGGTCCCATGCTCAAGCATGTCAGCCACCCGCTGGCCGGGCCGCTGGAGTTCGAGTGCCAGGTGCTGCGCATCGCCGAGACCGGCCAGCGTCTCATCGCCTACTGCGCCGCGCCGGGATCGCCCACCGAAGCCGCCTTCCGCGACCTCGCTGCCCGCACACCACTGCCCGTTTCCTAGGCCCCGGCCCGTTCCCGCGGTATCCGCGCCGGCGGGTGGTAGCCGGCCGGGCACATATACGCCTGCCGGAGTGTTAACCAAGTGAAATCTCGTCCCCCGCGTGGCACCATCGGGGGACGGCTAGCACTTTCCTCGGAGGACAATGAGCACGGTTTATAACGAGCAGTCGGACCTCGGCGAGCTGGACCTGGAAGAGCGCCACGCGCTACGGCGGGTGGCCGGGCTCTCTACCGAGCTGCAGGACATCAGCGAGGTCGAGTACCGCGCGCTGCGCCTGGAGCGGGTCGTGCTGATCGGGGTATGGGCCGAGGGCAGCCTGGCCAGCGCGGAGAACTCGCTCCGCGAGCTGAGCAGGCTGGCCGAGACGGCCGGCTCGGAGGTGCTCGACGGCCTGATCCAGCGGCGCAGCCACATCGACGCGGCCACCTACGTGGGCTCCGGCAAGGCCCGTGAGCTCGCGGGCATCGTGGCCGCGGCCGAGGCCGACACGGTGATCTGCGACGGCGAGCTCACCCCGAGCCAGCTGCGCCGTCTGGAGAGCGTGGTCCAGGTCAAGGTCATCGACCGCACCGCGCTGATCCTGGACATCTTTGCCCAGCACGCGCGCAGCCGCGAGGGCAAGGCGCAGGTCGAGCTGGCCCAGCTGCAGTACATGCTGCCGCGGCTGCGCGGCTGGGGTGAGTCGCTGTCCCGGCAGGCGGGCGGCCGGGTAGCCGGCGGCGGTGGCATCGGCACCCGCGGTCCCGGCGAGACAAAACTGGAAACGGACCGGCGGCGCCTGCGGGCCCGCATCTCCCGGCTGCAGAAGGACATCTCCGGTTACTCGACCGGCCGCAAGGTGCAGCGAGGACGGCGCCGCCGCCGCGAGGTGCCGTCGGTCGCCATCGCCGGGTATACCAACGCGGGCAAGTCCAGCCTGCTTAACGCGCTTACCGGCGCCGGGGTGCTGGTCGAAGACGCGCTCTTCGCCACCCTGGACCCGGCCGTCCGCCGGGCCCAGACCCCGTCCGGGCGGGATTACACCCTGACCGACACCGTCGGGTTCGTCCGGCACCTGCCGCACCAGCTGGTCGAGGCGTTCCGCTCCACGCTGGAGGAGACCGCCGAGGCCGACCTCATCGTGCACGTGGTGGACGGCTCCGACCCCGAGCCTGAGGCCCAGATCGCCGCCGTCCGCGGCGTGCTGACCGAGATCGGCGCCGGGAAGGTGCCCGAGCTCATCGTGGTCAACAAGATCGACCAGGCCGACCCGGTGGTACTGCAGGGCCTGCGTGCCCGCGAGCCGGGCAGCCTGTCCGTATCGGCTAAAACCGGGGCTGGCCTGGCCGCCCTGGCCGAGGCCATCGAGGCCGTGCTGCCGCGGCTCGACGTCCAGGTCAAGCTGGTCGTGCCCTACAGCCGCGGTGACCTGGTGGCCCGGGCACATGCCGAGGGCGAGGTGCTGGAGACCGAGCACATGGCCGACGGCACCCGGATCGAGGCGCGGGTCCCGCCTGGCCTGGCCGCCCAGCTGGAGGCCGCCGGCGCCATCGCGCCGGTGTCCTGACGGCAGCCCTCGCCATATTCCGCCAGGCACATTTCACCACGCCGGGGACCAGACGTTTGTGTCCTGCGGCCCAGACGATAGCGGTCATGTTTGGGCGGTCTTTTCTCAGCGATTAAGGGCACCTAAAGGACACATGCAGAAATGGCTAGGCATTTCGCTGGAAGTCTTGTCTGCGACGGTAGCGGTGCAATAGCGTGTCTGGATCGATACGTTGGCTGCCGTACCCGCGCGGCGCCACATCGCACGGTGCGGGACTTAGCTCGTCCAGTGCCCGTCGGCTACCCCGGCGTGCACATGTCATGGCAGGTGGACGCACATGGCGTTTGGGATCATCAGTCCCGGGGGGGACCGCCGGTGACTGTTCGGCTGCTCACCAACATCGGTAGATTGTGGACAGGATCCGAAATACTCAGCAACGCCGCCATCGTCACCGGCGATGAGCGGATCGCGTGGGTCGGACCTGCAGCGGAATTGCCGCGGCGCATCCCCGGAGTTGTCGACGACATTGTCGACGTGGACCACGTCGAGAATCTCGGCGGCGGCCTCGTCACGCCCGGGCTTATCGACGCGCACACACACCCGGTCTACGCCGGCAACCGCTGGGCCGAGCTCGCCATGCGGTCCAACGGCTCCTCGCCTGCCGAGATCACCGCGGCGGGTGGCGGTGTGGCATCTACCGTCACCGTGACCCGGGGCACGGACCCCTGGACCCTGTGCAACGCGGTGCGAGAGCGGCTGGGCCGCTGGCTGCGCAGCGGCACGACCACCATCGAGGCCAAGACCGGATATCACCTGACCCGGGACGGCGAGCTGGCCGCCGTCCGGATGCTGCGGGGCCTTGAGGATGAGCAGGGCATGCCGCGCGTCCACGTGACGTTCCTGGCCGCCCACGCGGTGCCGCCGGAGTTCTTCGGCCGCCGCCGCGACTACGTCGACGCGGTGGGCTCGTGGTGCGCAGACGCCGCGGCCGTCGGCGCGGACAGCGTGGACGTGTACTGCGAGGACGGCCGGTTCACCGAGGACGAGGCTCGCTGGGTCCTGAACGCGGGCCGCCGGTCGAACCTGCTGCCGCGGCTGCATGCCTGCGGCGACTCGCGCACCGGGGCGGCCCGGCTGGCCGCCGAGATGGGCTGCGCCTCGGCCGACCTGCTGCACCGGGCCACCGAAGAGGACGTCGCCGCGCTGGCCCAGGCGGGCGTGGCCGCTGTTGTATGCCCTGGCACCGCCCTGCAGACCAACGGCCACCCACCCGTCCGCGCACTGCTGGACAAGGGCGTGGCCGTCGCGCTCGGCTCCGATCACACCCCCGGCGGCACCGGCATCACCTCGATGGCACTGGTCATCGCGCTGGCCGTGTCGTGCTTCGGGATGAGCGTGGAGGAAGCCCTCCGCGCCGCCACCATCGGCGGGGCGCACGCGCTGCGTGCCCCGGACCGCGGCGCCATGGTCCGCGGCCGCCTGGCCGACATGGTGCTGTGGGACGCCGACCACGAAGGCGCGTTCGTCTGGTCCTATGGCCTGCAGCCGCGCCGCGTCTGGCGCGGCGGCGACCCGGTCGCCTGAGCCCGCCCGCGCACCAGTCCGGCGCATTAGTTCGGCAGTGCTAGTTCGGCCCGGTTAGTTCGGCCTGGTTAGTTCGGCCTGGTTAGTTCGGCCTGGTTAGTTCGGCAGGGACCCGGCCGGCGTGGCATGCTGCGGTCATGGCTACGCGCACCCCGGTAGACAGCCCAGCGGACGTTGGCACCGCCCCGGTCACGCTTATCGTCGGCGAGGAGGAGTTCCTCGTCGACCGGTGCGTGCACGACCTGATCGCCGCCGCCCGTGCCGCCGGGCTGGCCGGCGACGTGCACGACCTCGAGACATCCGCGCTGGGAGCCGGTGAGCTGGAGTCGCTGACCTCGCCCTCGTTGTTCGGCGGGGGATGTGTGCTGGTGCTCAGGTCCGCGCAGAACGCCACCAAGGACATTGCCGCCGAACTCACCCGGTACCTGGCCCACCCGGCCCCGGACGTCGCCCTGATCCTGACTCACGCGGGCGGGGCCAAGGGCAAGGACCTGCTTGCCACTGCCAGGAAGGCCCGGCCCCGGGTGATCGAGTGCGCCAAGGTGACCAGGTTCGGCGAGCGGCTGGACTTCATCAGGTCGGAGTTCCGCCGGGCGGGCAAGCGAGCCGACGACGGTGCCGCGCGGGCTCTGCTGGACGCGGTCGGATCGGACCTGCGTGAGCTCGCGGCCGCCTGCGACCAGCTGGCCGCGGACACCGAGGGAGCCGTGGACGAGGCGGTGGTGGCCCGGTACTACCGGGGACGGGCCGAGGCGACCGGCTTCTCCGTGGCCGACCGGGCCGTGGAAGGGCATCTGGCGCAGTCGCTGGAGCAGCTGCGCTGGGCCCTGGCCACCGGCGTCTCACCCGTGCTGATCTGCAGCGCGCTGGCCCAGGGGGTACGCCTGCTTGGCCGGGTCGGGTCCGCCCCCCGGGGCGTGGGCAGCGCGGCGCTGGCAGCCGAGGTCGGCGCCCCGCCGTGGAAGATCGACCGGGTACGGCAGCAGCTGCGCGGCTGGCACCCCGACGGCATCGCCCGCGCTCTTCATGCCGTCGCCGAAGCCGACGCACAGGTCAAGGGCGAGTCTTCCAGCGCGGCCTATGCGCTGGAACGGGCTGTGCGCAGGATCGTCGCAGCCCGCGCCGGGCACCAAGACGTGTAGCGGCGCGGATTGCGAAGCGAGCGGGAGCTAGCTCTGGGACAGCTCGGCGTATCGCTTGGCGATCGCCGACTTGCGGTTCGCGGCCTGGTTCTTGTGGATGACGCCCTTGCTCACCGCCTTGTCCAGCTGGCGGCAGGCATCGCGCAGCGCGACACCGGCAACGTCCAGGTTGCCCTCGTCCGCGGCCGTGCGGAACTTGCGCACCGACGTCCGGAGCGACGACTTGGTAGCCTTGTTGCGCTGGTGCGCCTTCTCGTTCTGCTTGTTGCGCTTAATCTGAGACTTTATGTTCGCCACGCGTGGGAGTCCTTCAGGGTTGTCTGTGGGTGACGCGACCTAGAAGCCTATCCGAGACTGCCCCCCGTACTCAAACCAGAGGTACGAAGGCCAACCAGAGGCATCCGGGTGTCCGGCCAGGGCATCCCGCCCGACATGGAATCATAGAACACTCAGGCCCGTTGCGAGGGGCCCCGCCACGAGCCAGCCCGCCGCGAGCGCCGCGAGCGCGGTGAGTAACCCGAACGGACGCGTGTGTCACCTACCAGCTCGACCAGCCAGCCGGACGCCAGAGCTCGCACCGGTCAGCCAGCCCGCCCCGGCCAGCCGGGCCGCTCGGGCGCTGCGGCGCGCCCGGCTCCGGCCCATACCGATCAGGCCGTGATCAGGAACTTCTGCATCATCGCCCATATCGATCACGGCAAGTCGACGCTGGCGGACCGGATGCTGCAGCTCACCGGCGTGGTAGAGGGCCGCCAGATGCGCGCGCAGTACCTGGACCGGATGGACATCGAGCGTGAGCGCGGCATCACCATCAAGTCCCAGGCCGTCCGGCTGCCCTGGGCCAGCGGCGGCCAGGACTACGTGCTCAACCTGATCGACACCCCCGGGCACGTCGACTTCAGCTACGAGGTGTCCCGCAGCCTGGCCGCCTGCGAGGGCGCGGTGCTGCTGGTCGACGCGGCCCAGGGCATTGAGGCGCAGACGCTGGCCAACCTGTACCTGGCCCTGGACGCCGACCTTCAGATCATCCCGGTGCTGAACAAGATCGACCTGCCGGCCGCGCAGCCCGACCGGTACGCGGCCGAACTCGCCGGGATCATCGGCTGCGATCCCAGCGAGGTGCTGCGGGTGAGCGCCAAGACCGGCGAGGGCGTCGAGGAGCTGCTGCACGAGATCGTCCGGCTGGTCCCGGCGCCCCAGGGTGACCCGGACGCCCCGGCCCGGGCCCTGATCTTCGACTCGGTCTATGACACCTACCGCGGTGTGGTCACCTACGTCCGCGTGGTCGACGGGCGGCTGACCAGGCGCGAGCGCAGCATGATGATGTCCACCGGCTCCGCGCACGAGACGCTCGAGCTGGGCGTCATCTCCCCGGAGCCCACACCCAGCGAGGGCCTGGCCGCCGGGGAGGTCGGCTACCTGATCACCGGGGTCAAGGATGTCCGCCAGGCCCGGGTCGGCGACACGGTGACCAGCTCGGCCCGCCCGGCCACTGAGGCGCTGGCCGGCTACTCCACCCCCCGGCCGATGGTCTTCTCCGGGCTGTACCCGGTCGACGGGGACGACTACCCGGACCTGCGCGACGCCCTGGACAAGCTGCGGCTGAACGACGCGGCCCTGCTGTATGAGCCGGAGACCAGTGACGCGCTCGGATTCGGCTTCCGCTGCGGGTTCCTGGGCCTGCTGCACATGGAGATCGTGCGCGAGCGGCTGGAGCGCGAGTTCGACCTGTCGCTGATCTCCACCGCGCCGAACGCGGTCTACCGCGTGGTCATGGACACCGGCCTGGAGATCCGGGTCACCAACCCGAGCGACTTCCCAGGCGGCACCGAGCCGGGCAGGGGCAAGGTCGACCGGGTCTACGAGCCGGTGGTGCGGGCCACGATCATCTCCCCGGCCGAGTACATCGGCACCATCATGGAGCTGTGCCAGAGCCGCCGCGGCGCCCTGATCGGCATGGACTACCTGTCCTCGGACCGGGTGGAGATCCGCTACACCCTCCCGCTGGCCGAGATCATCTTCGACTTTTTCGACCAGCTCAAGTCGCGCACCCGCGGCTACGCCTCGCTGGACTACGAGCCCGACGGCGAGCAGCAGGCCAACCTGGTCAAGGTCGACATCCTGCTGCAGGGGCAGCCGGTGGACGCGTTCAGCCAGATCGTGCACGCGGACAACGCCCGCGAGTACGGCCTGGCCATGACGTCCAAGCTCAAGGAGCTGATCCCGCGGCAGCAGTTCGAGGTGCCGATCCAGGCGGCCGTGGGCGCGCGCGTCATCGCCCGGGAGAACATCCGCGCGCTCCGCAAGGACGTGCTGGCCAAGTGCTACGGCGGTGACATCACCCGCAAGCGCAAGCTGCTGGAGAGGCAGAAGGAGGGCAAGAAGCGGATGAAGACCATCGGCCGCGTCGAAGTCCCCCAGGAAGCCTTCGTGGCGGCTCTGTCCACGGGGCAGGGCGACCGCAAGCCACGGTGAGTGCGAGCACCATAGGGCCGAACGGCCTTCGTTTTGCTCTCGCTCAGCCTCTGCGCCTCAGCTGCCATCAGGGCCCCGGCTGCCGTCAGGGCCCCGGCTGCCGTCAGGCCTTGCCGGTCCCGGTGATGTACGGCGCCAGGTAGGCGTGCTGGACGTGCTGGAACGGCATCGGCTGGGCGTGCGCGGTGGCGATGGCGGTAATCAGCGCGGCCAGCGTGAAGATCACCAGCGCGGTGATGACGAGCGTGGCGGCCGAGTTCCAGGTGCTCGGCGGCGAGGATGGCTGCGGCACGGCCAGATTCTGCGGGAACGGCGCGCCCGGCGGAATCGGGTGGGGGTAGGGGAGCGGCCCGGACGGCAGGTCCGCGGTCAGCTCCCATAGGTCGCCATAGGTGCGTGACGCGTAGGCCCGGCTGATCCGCTCGTCGAGCTCGTCCTGGGTGAGCCGTCCCTCGGTGAAGGCGGCCCGCAGCACACCGACGGTACGCTCACGATCCGCACTGGCCGCCAGCCAGGACGGGTTCACCATGTACGGCACCGGAACTCCGGTCGGCCCGGCGGGTGCTCCAGCCACGGGGTAGCCGCCGTCGGCGTACCAGACACCGTCGGGGCCATCGCCTGGCCTATCGGGAGACGCGGGCGGCACGGGATAAGGCGGGTGTGCCTGACCCGGACCGTATGCCACGTGAGCCTCCCAGGGACGCCTTCATTGATTCTAGACGTGCGACGCGCCGCAGGAGTGCCAATGACATGTACAGCCTCCCGGTAGGGTCACGAATTGAGAGCCTTGCCCAGGTTTTCGTAGTTCTGGTTGACCTGGTTGAGCGAGGTGTTCAGATTGGCCTGGCCGGCCAGGCTGATGTACTGGGCGGCAGTCGTAGCCGCTCCCAGCCCGGAGAAGATGGCCGCCGTGCTGGCCACCGACGTGTCCAGGGCCGAGGTCGCCGCCACCGCCTGCGACGGCATCGGGATAGCCCGGAGCTGGCCGGCGAACGCGGCGAAGGTGGCGGCCACGTCCCGGTCGAGCCTGGTCACGCAGGCGAGCCGGCCGTTGCACTTCTTGACGTCAGCCGCGTAGTTGCCGGCAGCGGTGTTCACCGGGACCGAGTCGGTCTGCACCTGCCTGGCCGCTGCTACAACGGAGACGCCGTGCCTCATGGCGGCTGTCTCGAAGGCGCCATTGCCCACAGCGACCAGCACACCGAGCACAAGGAAGCCAGCCACCAGCTTGCGCGCCGGCGAGGACAAGACCAGCGGCCGGGACGGCCCCGCCGGGACCAGCGTGACATACCCGGCCGGCGCCACCCGCCCGCTGTACCCGGGTTGGGCCGCGTACCCGGGTTGGACCGCGTACCCGGGTTGGACCGCGTACCCGGCTTGGGTTCCGTCCCCGGGTTGGGTTCCGTACCCCGGCGGGGTCCCGTACCCCGGCGGGGTCCCGTACCCCGGCTGGGTCCCGTACCCCGGCGGGTATCCGTAGCCCTGGGTAGCGTTATAGCCAGGCGGGATCCCGTACCTCGCCGGGCCCGGCTGCCCCGCGGGGACGGGCTGCTCCGGCGTATCGCCGAACAGCCCGCCGGGATACGCACTGGTCAGCATCAGGGCGAAGCCCGTGACCCGGGCCTGGTAGCGCACCACGGCGGCCAGGGCTTCGTGCACCGGATCGGGCATCCGGCCGGCGATCGCCGCGATCAGCCAGCTGACCAGCTGGAAGATCGTGAACGCGCCGTACGACAGCACGGACTGCACGATCCAGCAGGGGATCAGCAGGAAGAACCGGAACAGGACCGCCAGCCGGTTCAGCCGTCCCGGGGCCGTTGCGACCCGGACCGGGTAGTCCGCGTCCTGGAGCGTGAACGGCGGGTAGACATCCGTCAGCAGCACGGCGTAGGCGAATACCCGCGTCTGCCAGCGCAGGAAGCCGGCAAGGAAATCGGCCGCGAAGCCGGGCAGCCGGCCCGTGAACAGGGCCGCGAACCAGCCGATGATCGTCACCGCCCAGGCTCCGATGCTGAGCAGCGCGACCACGATCAGCTGCGGGATGACCATGAAGATGCGGACCAGGACGGTCAGCCGCGACTGCGGCGCCGAGCCGTCGAAGCCGACCAGGACCGGGATTGGTACCTGCTGCCTGGACCTATGGCGAGCTCGCGGCTGACCGCCGACAGGGTCGTACGCGGCCATCGGAGTTCCTCCCGTTTCCCCGATCACGGTGCGGACCGCCGCCGCACGCCCCTGGGCAATGCTGTCACTGCCGGGGAGCGGTCCGGCGAACGGCCCGACGATCTTATCCGGCTATAGCGCCTGGATCGGGAGAAGCGGTATTCGCCGCAGGGCTGCGCTAAGCGCCGCCCTGGGAGGCGGAGACCACCGCGCCGACGATGGCGAGCGCGATCAGGATGGCCCAGAAGGCAACCGCCATGTAGCCGAGCACCAGCCCGGCCGTGGCCATTCCGTCGCCGCGCTGGGCGTTCAGCTGCATCTCGCGCTTGGCCAGATGGCCGCAGATGATCGCGGGGATGGCGGTCAGGCCCATGGTGCAGAACTCGGCGATGCCCAGGATCAGCGAGGCCCGGGCCAGCGAGTTGGTGGTCGCCGGCGGCTGGTACATGGGGACCGGGTAGGCCATGGGCATGGCCCCGGCGGGCAAGTCGGCGGTGAGCGCCGCGAGCTCACCGTAGGTCCGGGCCGAGTACGCCCGGCCCATCCGGTCGTTGTACTCATCCTGGCTCAGCCGGCCCTCGGCGAAGCCTGCCTTGAGCACGTCGACGGCGCGATCCCGGTCGGTCGAGGCGGCGCGCATGCTCGGGTTCATCCCGGCATGGAAGCCGCCCTGCGCGATCCCGTAGCCGGGCGCCGCCGGGTAACCCGCGTACGGCACCTGGTATCCGGCCGGCGGCACTTGGTAGCCGGCCGGCGGGACCTGGTAGCCGGCCGGCGGCACCTGGTAGCCCGCGGGCGGGACCGGGTACCCGGCGGGCGGGATCGGGTAGCCCGTTGGCGGGGCCGGATAGCCTGCGGAAGCCGCCGGGAACCCTTCGGGCGGCATCTGCCTGGTCTGCGCGCGGGTTTTCTCTGGCGCCTGCTCTCGTGCCTGTGCCCGTGCATCCTCGGGCGCGGGCGCCGGGGCGGGCGTCGCAGGCGGGACCTGGCTCGCGGCCGTCGGAAGCGGGCTGGCCGTGGGCCAGCTGCTCTGCCTGGTGTCCTGGGACTTCGCGTCCCGGGCCGGCCAGTCCGACTCGTTATCTGCCAACGATGCCTCCTGTCGAAGCGACCCACCTCGTGCCCGTAAACGGCGGACCTACTCAGTCTAAGCGCGTAATCGCCAACCTGGTCGCCTTGGTACCGTCCTTCTCTGCCGGCGCAGGTAGCGTGGCGGTATGCCTGGTGTGCTGCCCGAGGGTGAATCCGTCCCCGCGGACGGGTCATTGCCGCCTGGCGCCCGCGCCGGCCTGGGGAAACGGCCGTTCGGCATCTACGTGCACGTTCCGTTCTGCGCTACCCGCTGCGGGTACTGCGATTTCAACACTTACACCGCGGCCGAACTCGGTGGACCGCCCGCCCCGGTGTCGGCCGCCAGCTATCCGGACCTGGCCATCGCCGAGATCAGGTTCGCGCGGCGGGTCCTCGGCACGGCGGACCTCCCAGTCAGCACGGTGTTTTTCGGCGGCGGCACGCCGACCCTGCTGCCGCCCGCCGCGCTGGGCGGCATCCTCCGGGCCATCGACGCCGAGTTCGGGCTGCGCCCAGGGGCCGAGGTGACCACCGAGGCCAATCCGGAGAGCGTCGACGAGGCGGCGCTGAACGACCTGCGGGCACAGGGGATCACCCGCATCTCGTTCGGCATGCAGAGCGCCGTGCCCGGCGTGCTCGCTGTCCTGGACCGGGTGCATCAGCCGGGGCGCCCGGCCAGCTGCGCGCAATGGGCCCGGGCCGCCGGCTTCGAGCACGTCAGCCTGGACCTGATCTACGGGACACCCGGCGAGTCGGACGCGGACTGGCGCTGCTCGCTGGACGCGGCCCTGGCCGCCGGGCCCGACCACGTCTCGGCGTACGCGCTCACCGTGGAGACCGGCACCCGGCTGGCCGCCCGGATCCGGCGCGGTGAGTTCCCTCCGCCCGACGACGACGTGCTGGCCGAGCGTTACGTGGCCGCGGACGAGGCCCTGGGCGCGGCCGGTTACCGCTGGTACGAGATCTCCAACTGGGCCGCCGGCGGCGACTCGGCCCGGTGCGCGCACAACCTGCTGTACTGGACCGACGGCGACTGGTGGGGGATAGGCCCGGGCGCGCACAGCCATGTGGGCGGGACCCGCTGGTGGAATGTGCGGCACCCGCACCGCTACGGCGCCAGGATCGCCGCCGGGGTCAGCCCCGGCCAGGCCCGGGAAGTCCTGTCTGCCGACGAGCGGCAGCTGGAGCGGGTCATGCTGCGGCTGCGGCTGGACAGCGGCTGCCCGGTCGCCATCCTTGGCCCGGCTGGCCGGGCGAACGCCGCCTCGGTGGTGGCCGAGGGGCTGGCCGAGCCCGGCGCCCTCGCCGACGGCCGGATCGTGCTGACCCGCCGCGGTCGCCTGCTCGCCGACGCGGTCACGCGCAAGCTGACCGACTAACCCCAGCGGCACGTGACTCGCTCAGTCGCGCACGAACCGGGCGCAGATCCAGTCCGGCACCTCGAACTGCTCGTCGCGGCTGGCGGCACTGACCCCGCGCAGCAGGTACCTGAGCATGCTCAGCCAGATCACGAAACCGATCGGGATCACCACGATCAGCGCGGCGGCCACGCTGTCCAGCAGCAGCAGCCCGCCCAGGATCAGGCAGCACACCGCGTACAGGGTGACGGTGAGGGACAGGTTCAGCGCCATGGCTGTGTGGTAGCGCAGGAACGGCGAGCGGCGGCCCCGCAGCACGTACATGGCGCACGGGATGACCGGGCCGAGGAAGATCGCCCCCAGGTAGCTGGTCGTGGCCGACGTCACCTGGCCGTCCTGGACCCGGCCGCCGGGCTGTCCCTGGCTGAACACGGGATTGCTGGTCATCGGTCCTCGCGTGTCATCGATGCGTCACCTACGCTACGCTCCCGGCGGCATGGTGACGAAATCGATCAGCTCCTCGACCCGGCCGAGCAGCGCGGGCTCGAGGTCGGCGTAGCTGCTGACCGAGCGCAGGATGCGCTGCCAGGCCTTCGGCACCTCGGGCGGCCAGCCGAGCGCGTACAGCACGCCTTCCTTCCACGGCTGCCCGCGCGGCACGTCCGGCCAGGCCGCGATACCGACCGCGGACGGCCGCACCGCGGCCCAGATGTCGATGTACGGGTGGCCCACGATGAGCACGTGAGGGGAGCGCACGCTCGCCGCGATCCGGGTCTCCTTGGAGCCGGACACCAGGTGGTCAACGAGCACACCGAGGCGGCGCCCCGGTTCCGGGGCGAAGTCGCGGACGATGGCCGCCAGGTCGTCGATGCCCTCCAGGTACTCGACCACCACGCCGACGTCGCGCAGGTCGTCGCCCCAGATCTTCTCCACCAGCTCGGCGTCGTGCTTGCCCTCCACATAGATGCGGCTGGCCTTGGCGACCTTGGCCCGGGCTCGTCCGGCCGCGGGCGCGGCTACCGAGCCGGACGCCGTCTTGGCGGGCCGCGCCGGGGCGGTTGCGGGCGGGACCAGCGTGACCCGCTGGCCCTCCAGCAGGAAGGCGCCGGGATTCAGCGGGAATACCCGGCGCTTGCCGTGCCGGTCCTCCAGGGTCACCGCGCCCTTCTCCAGAGCGACCACAGCGCCGCAGAACCGTCCCTCGGAGTCCTCCACCACCAGGCCCCGTTCGGCCTCGACTTTCGGCACCTCGCCCTGGCCGGGACGCCGCCGTCCGGCCAGGACGTCAGCGCCGTACTGCCTGCTCCACACGGGAATCTCCTCCGTCTAGGCCGCGGGCATAGCCGTATCCGCCGCCAGCGTAGCGAGGAGCGGGCGCCCAGACCGGGGCCGACACGCCGCTGTCGTGTTAACCCGGGCCGGGTTACTCTTCTAATGTGAGTCGAGCCCAGAGCCGTGTCATGAGGGTCAGGTGCTGGGCGCGATCGCGTGGGCGTTCGCCTCGCAGTCACGCGCCGGGAACTTGCCAGACGCCATAGACTTAGCACTCGAGACGTATGAGTGCCAAGGAGGTGAACGCGTGCTCGACGAACGGAAGCTGACGGTGCTCCGTGCGATCGTTGAGGACTACGTGTCCACCACCGAACCGGTGGGATCGAAGTCGCTGGTGGACCGCCATCATTTCGACGTGTCTCCCGCGACCATCAGGAACGACATGGCCGTGCTGGAGGAGCAGGGCTTCATCGCCCAGCCGCACACCAGCGCCGGCCGGATACCGACGGATAAGGGCTACCGGCTCTTCGTCGACCGGCTCTCCAGCGTCAAGCCGCTATCCGGGGCCGAGCGGCGCGCCATCGAGACCTTCCTGGCCGGCGCGTACAGCCTGGACGATGTGGTAACGCGCACGGTCCGGCTGCTTGTGCAGCTGACCCGCCAGGTGGCGGTGGTGCAGTACCCGTCCCTGACCCGGTCCTCGATCAGGCACATCGAGCTCGTCCCGCTCACCCCGCAGAGGGTGCTGCTGGTGCTGATCACGGACACCGGGCGGGTGGAGCAGTGCACCGTCGACCTCCCCGAGACCTGGGACGACGATGCGGTGTCCCATGTGCGCAGCGTGGTCAACGCGGTCCTGGGCGGGCACAAGCTCTCCGATGCCGCGGCCATGGTCACCGACCTCGCCGAGCGGATCCCAGCCGAGGAGCGGCAGAACGCCAACGCCGTGCTGGCCGTCCTGCTGGCGAGCCTGGTCGAGCGGACCGAAGAGAAGATCGTTTTTGGCGGAGCGGCGAACCTGGCCGCGCACGACTTCAGCCAGGGGCTGCGGGAAGTGCTCGAGGCCCTCGAAGAACAGGTGGTTCTGATGCGGCTCCTCGGGGAGACCACCGAGCCCATCGGGGAGACCATCGAGCCCGCCATCGTGACCGTGAGAATCGGGGCGGAAAACCAGGTCGCGGGCCTGCGCGCGACCTCAGTGGTATCCACCGGCTACGGCAGCAACGGCCAGCCTTTGGCCAAGCTCGGCGTGCTCGGGCCGACCCGGATGGACTATCCGGGGACGATGGGCGCGGTGCGCGCGGTGGCACGTTACGTCGGCCAGATCTTGATGGAGTCTTAGTGGCGACGGACTACTACGCGATGCTCAAGGTTCGCCGCGACGCGACGCAGGACGAGGTGAAGCGCGCCTACCGGCGGCTCGCCCGGGAGCTTCACCCCGACGTGAACCCCGATCCTGAGACGCAGGAGCGGTTCAAGGAGATCACCCAGGCGTACGAGGTGCTGTCCGACACGGAAAAGCGCCGCATGTACGACATGGGCGTGGATCCGTTCGCCGCTGGCGCCGCGGGTGCGGGCCCGTTCGGCCAGGCGGGGTATAACCCGCTCAACGACCTGCTCGATCAGTTCTTCGGCGCCGGGGGCGGCGGTGCCACCACCCGCGGTCCGCGCAGCCGGGCCCAGCGCGGCCGTAACGCCACGATCAGGATCGAGCTGGAGCTGTCCGAGTGCTCGTTCGGCGCTACTCGTGAGCTCACCGTGGACACCGCCGTGGTCTGCCCGACCTGCTCGGGTGAGGGTACCGCTCCAGGCACCCACCCGCAGACCTGTGACATCTGCGGTGGCCGTGGTGAAGTCAGCCAGGTCACCCGGTCCTTCATCGGCCAGGTGATGATGTCCCGGCCGTGCCCGGGCTGCGGCGGCTACGGGACCGTGCTGGTCCGGCCCTGCCCGGAGTGCGACGGCGACGGCCGGGTACGGACCCGGCGGACCATCAAGGTGCGCATCCCGGCCGGCGTCGAGGACGGCACGCATATCCAGCTGGCCGGCGAGGGTGAGGTCGGGCCGGGCGGCGGCCCGCCCGGTGACCTGTTCCTGGAGATCGTGCAGCGCCCGCATGAGATCTTCGAGCGGCAGGGGGACGACCTGCACTGCACGGTGACCATCCCGATGGTGGCCGCAGCGCTCGGCGCGACGCTGTCGGTGGAGAGCCTTGACGGCCCGGCCGACATCGATATCCGGCCCGGCACGCAATCTGGGCAGGTCCTCCCGCTGTATGGCCAGGGCGTCAAGCACCTGAACGGCAACGGCCGGGGCGACCTGATCATTCACGTGACCGTCGAGACCCCGAGCAAGCTGGACACCGAGCAGGAGAAGCTGCTGCGTGACCTGGCCAAGCTGCGCGGTGAGGAAGCTCCGCCCGGCCGGTTCGCCCCCGGTCAGCAGGGCTTCTTCTCCCGGCTCCGCGACGCGTTCAACGGGCGCTGACCGGCCAGGCTGATGCAGCCGCCGGTCTTTTTCGCCGACCGTGCCGGCCTGGACGCCGGCGTGGTTGTCCTGTCCGGGTCCGAGGGGCGGCACGCCGCTACCGTGCGCAGGCTCCGCCCGGGCGAGCGCGTCGACGTGAGCGACGGCGTCGGCGGCCTCGCCGAGTGCGTGGTGGCCGCGGCCACCAATGGCGGCCTCGAGCTCACCGTGCAAGCCCGGCGGCAGGTTCCCCGGCCCGACCCCGCCATCACCGTAATCCAGGCCATCCCCAAAGGCGACCGCGGTGAGCTGGCCGTGGAGGAGATGACCGAGGTCGGCGTGGACCGCATCGTGCCCTGGGCCGCCGCCCGGTGCATCGCGGTGTGGCACGGTGCGCGCGGTGAGCGCTCGCTGGCCAAGTGGCGGCAGACCGCGCGCGAGGCGGCCAAGCAGTCCCGTCGCGCGTGGATCCCGGAGGTGACACCGCTGGCCTCCGCGGGCGACGTGGTCCAGCTCGTGGCCAAGGCGGATTGCGCGCTGGTGCTCGAGCCCGGCGCGGAGGAGAGCCTGAGCCGGATCAGCCTGGCGGAGTCGGGTGAGCTGCTTGTCGTGGTCGGCCCGGAGGGCGGGATCACCCCGGGGGAGGTCGAGGCCTTCCGCGCGGCCGGGGCCACCGCCGTCAGGCTGGGCCCGACCGTGCTGCGCACGTCCACGGCCGGCCCGGTGGCGGCCGCCGTTCTGCTGGCCCGTTCCCCGCGCTGGTAACCCGCTAGCCGCCCGGCCCGAGAGCTCGCCGGGCACCAGAACGACCAGCAGCAGAGCCTAGCAGCGGAGCACTAAGCAGCGGAGCACCAAGCAGCGGAGCACCAAGCTGGCGGCTAATGATGCCGACGGTGATAGGCCGTCGGCGTCGTCTGGGACCCGCCGGTGCCGGTGGCCGGATCTGAGGTGCTGGCGGAGTCTTGGCCGTGGCTGATGCTCGTGCTGTTTCCGCTCGTCCCGGTACTGTCCGGCGCGGACGTCGTCGGGCTGGCCTGCGCGGTCGCCGACGGGCTGCCCTTGCCCGACGGAGACGTACTGGCCTTGGCGGAATGAGCCGGCCTAGTCGTAGTCGCCGCACTCGAGCTCACGCAATCCGTCCCGGCCGTCCTGTCCTTCGCCGTGGCGTTAATGCTTGATTTATTCGACTTGGTAAAAGCCGCCGAAGTGGTGCTGGGGGTCGCGCTGGCCGTCGTGGTCGTGACCGGGCTTCCGCTCGTGGTGACGCCGGAACTCGGGCTTACGGTCCCGGCCGGGCTGCTCGTCGACGGGGACGGTGTGGTCGACGGAGTGGAGGGCGTGACCTGCGGCGTCGCGGTTGGGGCGACGGTGTCCTTCGGCTTGGTGGCCGGCTTGACCGGGGCAGTGCCGCTCGGCGGGCATACGGTCGCCGTCGGGCTGGCCGAAGCCGCCGCCGGCGTGCTGCTGCCCGGCCCGGCCGCGCTCGACGAGGCGCTGCCAAGCAGGCCGCCGGGTGAGGCTGCCGATGGGCCGGTGGCTCCGCTGGTGTGCTGCGAGGAAAGTCCCACCGAGCTGCCAAGCTGGACAAAAGCCGCGCGCAGCGGGGGCAGCGACAGCGCGACGCCGATCGCGAACACGGCGCAGGCCACCGCGACGACGGGCCGCACCATACGCTGCCGCCAGTCAACGGACGGCCGGGCCTGGCCGCTCTTGCTGCGACCATGCCCGCCGGGGGCCGCGGCGCTGGGCGCCAGGGCACCAGGCACCGGTGTCCCGCCGAGCCGGACGCTATGCCGCCTGATCCAGCCGCCCAGTCCCGAACCCGAAGCTGGCGCCTCGGCGCCCTCGGTGGTGAAGGCCGTTCCCGCCTGGACCCGGGCGCGGATCCGCTCCAGGCCATCCGGGCGCGGTTCTACCTGATCCGCGGCAGCGTGCAGCGCATGACGCAAGAACTCGGCGAAGTCCTGTCCTTGCGGCGAGCCGTCGGGGCCGTGGCCGGGTCTGCTCATGACTCCTGCTCCAGGGCCGCGCGCAGGGCAGTCATGCCGCGGGCCGTATGACTCTTCACGGCGCCCCGGCTGATGCCCATGGTGGCGGCGATCTCCGCCTCGGATAGATCGGCGTAGTAGCGCAGCACGATAGCTTCACGCTGGCGGTCAGGCAGCTCACGCAGGGCCGCCACGACAGCGGATCGCTCGAGCAGGACGAGCGCACCGTGCTCGGCGCTCGGCATGTCCGGCGGCGCCTTCTGCATGTTCTTGTCGACGACCGTGCGGTGCCGCAAGACTGAACGGGACCGGTTAACCACGGCCTGGCGGAGGTAGGCGAGTGCCTTCTCCGCGTCTCGCAGGCGCTGCCAG
This sequence comes from Streptosporangiaceae bacterium, assembly GCA_049284535.1. Lineage (GTDB taxonomy): Bacteria > Actinomycetota > Actinomycetes > Streptosporangiales > Streptosporangiaceae > Palsa-504. The sequence continues at coordinate 5,434 of JBAPYC010001340.1, read as the reverse complement.
CCGCCGTGCATCGCGACGAACGCGTCCTGCACTACTTCCTCGGCGGTGGGGATGTCGCGCACCAGCAGGGCCGCCAGCCGAACCAGGGCCCGGTAATGCACGGAATACAGTTCGGTGACCGCGCGGTCTGCACTCCAGCTCATGCGCGCCGCAGAGGGCGCCATGAAAGCGTCGGGCGCGATGGCACCAGGGGCCACCAGGGTTTCGGTCACGTGGGTTGGACGCGTTGGCCCGCCGTCTGGTTCACTCCCCATCGGACCGCTTCCGTGCCGCGGCAGGAGGCGTGCAGGACCATGGTCTGTGGTCCTTCATCCCCAAGTTCCCACCCACCTGAACGCCCGTCGCCTTGCCGTCGGTGACAAACTGCCTGGCTGGCCGCGTGCTGAGCACACCGCCCGGCCCCATACGGCCGTGCCTGGCGTGGGCTTTCGGACATGCCGCCAGCCCCGCCGCGTGGGGTCTCCGGATATCAACAATATCCAGTCCGCGCGCTATTACGATGCACTTGCCTGGATCGGCACCATAACTGCATATCACCGCAGGGTTACTCGTGGGTGCCATCAACGCTGCCGTGAGCTGGCACGGAACGTCCGTGAGCGAACACGCGCCAGCGCGTCACAGCGTCACCCGCAGCCCCTAAGATCATTGTGTGGCTGACTGCTTGTTCTGCTCTATCGTGGCCGGGGACATCCCCTCGACCAAGGTCCGCGAGACCGATCGTGTGCTGGTGTTCCGCGACATCAATCCGCAGGCGCCGACGCACGTGCTGGTCATCCCGAAAGAGCACTACCCGAACGTCGCGGCGCTGGCCGCCGCGGACAGCGCCCTGCTCGGCGAGGTGATCGCTGAGGCGCGCGGGGTAGCCGAGGCGGAGGGCATTGACGAGCCCGGTTACCGCATCGTCTTCAACACCGGCGACAGTGCGGGCCAGACTGTGCACCATGTCCACGCCCATCTGCTTGGCGGCCGGTCACTGACCTGGCCGCCGGGATAGCCGGCCCGATTGCCGGATAACCCCGGCTGCCGGATAACAGCGCGCCGATGGCCTGTGATGCCAGATAACATGGTCAGTACGCTCGGGGGGCGGTCCTCCGGGTCTGCGAGAGCGTCGAATTGACAGATATCCGAAACGGGAAACTGAACGCCAGCGGCAGCTCCAACGGCGAAGGGCGGGGTGAGCACGCGGCCACCGCCAAGGCTGAACCACGTTCACAGGTAAAGATCGTGATTCCGGCAGACCATTCGATGGTCAGCCTGCTCGGCTCGGGTGATGAGCTGCTGCACGTCATCGAGCGCGAGTTTGACGCCGATATCCACGTCCGGGGCAACGAGATCACCGCGACCGGCGCCCCGGCCGAAACCGCCCTGGTGACCACGTTCTTCGATGAGCTGGTCGAACTGCTGCGCAAGGGCACCGAGCTGACCGCCGACGGCGTGGAGCGAGCCGCGGCGATGCTCCGGGCCGAGCGCGGCGTCCGCCCCGCCGACGTGCTCACCGTCGGCATCCTGTCCGCGCGCGGCCGCACCATCCGGCCCAAGACGCTGAACCAGAAGCGGTACGCGGACTCCATCGACCAGCACACGATCACGTTCGCCATCGGCCCGGCGGGCACCGGCAAGACCTACCTGGCCATGGCCAAAGCAGTCAAGGCGCTGCAGGCCAAGGAGGTCAACCGGATCATCCTGACCCGCCCGGCCGTGGAAGCGGGGGAGCGGCTCGGGTTCCTGCCCGGCACCCTGTACGAGAAGATCGACCCCTACCTGCGCCCGCTCTACGACGCGCTGCACGACATGCTCGATCCCGATTCCATTCCGCGCCTGTTGGCCGCCGGCACGATCGAGATCGCGCCGCTGGCGTACATGCGCGGCCGAGCGATGCCCCTGGAGACTCCGGTGCTAACCCCGGACGGCTTCCGGCCGATCGGGTCACTGGCAGTGGGTGACCTGGTCATCGGGTCCAACGGCGAGCCCACGCCGGTGCTCGGCGTATACCCGCAGGGCGAGAAGGACATCTACCGGGTGACGGCCCAGGACGGTGCCTCCACACTCGCCTCGGGCGACCACCTGTGGGCCGTGACCACCCGTGACGACCGGCGCCGCGGCAAGCCCTACCGGGTCCTGACTACCCGCGAGATGATCGGGAACCTCCGCGCCAGCCACTATCACCGGTACGAGCTGCCGCTGCACAGCGCGCCGGTGCGCTTCCCGTACCGCGAAGTGCCGATGGACCCCTACGCGCTGGGGCTACTGCTTGGTGACGGCTGCCTGACCGGGAAGACCACGCCAAGCTTTGCCACCGCCGACCCCGAGCTCGCCTGGGAGCTGCAGCTGCGCCTGCCCGGCGTCCAGGTCCATCCTCTGGCCCGGCCGGACTACCGGCTGAACAAGGTCACGTCGCCCGGGGACGTCATTACCCTGGAGAACCCGGTGACCGGGGTCGCACGCCGCCTGGGGCTAGACGGCGCCGGTTCGGCGACCAAGTTCGTGCCCAAGCTCTACCTCTACAACTCGGTCAAGGTCCGGCTGGCTGTCCTGCAGGGCCTGCTCGACAGCGACGGCGGTCCGGTCAGCCAGTCAGGCCGGAGCTGCCGCGTCCAGTACACGACCACCTCGCCGCAGCTACGCGACGACGTGATCTTCCTGGTCCGATCGCTCGGCGGCGTCGCTTACGAGCACACCCGCCCCGCTGCTGGCCGCACCCCCGGGCTCGCTAAGGGCCGCCCGGTCTATCACCGTCACGACGCCTACATCATCGACATCCGCCTCCCGGCCGGCATCGAGCCGTTCCGCCTGATCCGCAAGCGGGACAGCTACAACGCGGCCGGCGGCGGCCGCCCGATGCGCTTCATCGAGAGCATCGAGCCGGCCGGCACCGCGGAAGCCGTGTGCATTTCGGTCGCCGCGGCCGACTCCCTCTACACCACCGAGGACTTCCTGCTCACCCACAACACGCTGAACGACTCCTTCATCATCCTGGACGAGGCGCAGAACACCTCGGCCGAGCAGATGAAGATGTTCCTCACCCGCCTCGGCTTCGGCTCGCGGGTGGTGATTACCGGCGACGTGACCCAGGTCGACCTGCCATCCGGGCAGGTCAGCGGCCTGCGTGTGGTCCAGGATATCCTCGACGGCATCGAGGATATCCACTTTGCCCGCCTGAACAGCCACGATGTCGTCCGGCACCGCCTGGTGGGCAAGATTGTCGACGCTTATGAGCGGCACGACGCGCTCGAGCGGCAGGTCACCGGGGGCCCAGCCAGCAGAAACAGGCGGAAGGGCAGTTAGAACGGGGTCATGAGCATCGATATCGCCAACGAGGCGGGCATCGACGTGGACGAGGCAAGGCTGGTGGCGCTGGCCAGGTTCACGCTGGAGCAGATGCAGATTCATCCGCTGGCCGAGCTCTCGCTGCTGCTCGTAGACGAGCGGACCATGACGGACCTGCACGAGCGGTGGATGGGCGAGCCTGGTCCGACCGACGTGCTGTCGTTCCCCATGGACGAGCTGCGCCCGCCGCACCTGGGCGGCAACCGGACCGATCCGGAGCCGGCCGCCGATCCCAGCCTGCTCGGCGACGTGGTGCTGTGCCCGCAGGTCGCCGCCGAGCAAGCTGTCAAGGCCGGTCACACCACCCAGGAGGAGCTCGAGCTGCTCTGCGTGCACGGCATCTTGCACCTGCTCGGCTACGACCACGCTGAGCCGGAGGAGCACGCGGAGATGTTCGGCCTGCAAGGTCAGCTGCTCACGTCCTGGCGAAAGTCCCAGGACGCCGGACAGGCGCCGGACGCGGTGCAGGCGGCGGACGCAGGACAGCCGGCGGACGCAGGACAGCCGGCGGACGCACAGCCGACCTTGCCGCAGACGCCAGGAGCGAAGGGCCAACCCGGGTTATGACCGTTCCCGGCTGGCTCGTTGTCGCGGCGGCCCTGCTCGCCCTGGCGGCGGGCTGGTGCGCGAACGCGGAGGCCGCGCTGGCCCTGGTCTCCGCCACCGGAGTGGCCGAACGGCCCGAGCATCAGGGCCGCCTCGGAGAGGTGGCCTCCGACCTGCCGTGCTACATGAGTGTCCTGCTGCTCATCCGCGCCATCCTGGAAATCCTGGCCGCGGTCCTGGTCACTGCGGCGTTCATCAGCTGGTTCGGTGACAACTGGCGCGCCGTGCTCGGCGCGGTGGCCGTGATCATCGCGCTGCGCTACGTGCTGACCGGTGTGCGCCCGCAGATGGGCCGGGCCGGGCCGCGCACCGTCCGGACCGCCGAACGCGCCGCTAAGTTCCTGTTCCCGCTGACCCGTGCCCTGGGACCGCTGCCCCGGCTGCTGGTGGCCATCGGCAACTCGCTGCCGCCCACCCGCCGCAGGCGTCCCCTGGTGGACGACGATGGCCCGGCCAACCGGTCCGAACTGCGCGGCCTCGTCGACTACCTGGAACGCCGGAGCGGCATCGAGCCGGGCGAGCGCGACATGGTCCGCTCGGTCTTCGAGCTCGGCGACACCATCGTCCGGGAAGTCATGGTGCCGCGCACCGAGATGGTGTACATCGAGGCCGACAAGACCGTCGAGCAGGCCCTGTCACAGGCGCTGCGCAGTGGCTTCTCCCGGATCCCGGTGGTCGGTGAGAACGAGGATGACGTCGTCGGCATCGCTTACCTCAAGGACATCGTGGCCTGGAGCCAGGAGCACCCCGGCGCCGACTCCAGCGAGAAGATAGCCACGGTAATGCGCCAGGCCAGCTACGTGCCGGACAGCAAGCCGGTGGACGAGCTGCTGCGTCAGATGCAGGCCCAGCGCACCCACGTGGCCATCGTGATCGACGAGTACGGCGGGACCGCCGGGCTGGTCACCATCGAGGACATCCTCGAGGAGATCGTCGGCGAGATCACCGATGAGTACGACAACGAACGGCCGCCGGTGGAGTGGCTCTCGCCCGACTCGGCCCGCGTGACGGCCCGGCTGTCAGTGCAGGAGCTGGAGGAAGAGTTCGGCGTGCAGATCGGGGTCGAGGACGTGGAGACGGTGGCCGGCCTGCTGGCGCACGCGCTCGGCCGGGTCCCGATCGCAGGCTCGAGCGCCACCGTGAGCGGCCTGAAGCTCACCGCGGAGAACCTGGCCGGCCGTCGTAACAAGATCGCAACCGTGCTGGTGGAACGCGTGCCCGACGCCAGCCGTGAGCCTGCCCGGAGCTGAACCCGCCGGCCCGTACACTCAGATCCGTGAGCGAAGTGACTCCCAGTGATGTGACGAACAATGCCGTAACGAACAGTGCCGTGACGCCCGGGGCCGAGGACCAGAAGATCATTACCCTGGCCCGGTCGACCCGCGCGCGGGTGGCGGCCTCCGAGGGCGCGGCGGTCCGTGACGAGACCGGCCGGACCTACACCGCGGCCGCGGTGGCCCTGCCCACTCTGCGGCTGTCCGCGCTCCGCCTGGCCGTGGCC
>JBAPYC010001339.1:0-15277 GCA_049284535.1 Streptosporangiaceae bacterium | reverse complement strand
ATGACGGCGTGGGTGAACCCGCCGAGGCTGGCCAGCACGAGCAGGATCACGGCCACCACTCCCGCGACGCCGAGGGTACGGATGATCCGGGTGCGCACCCGTCCCTCGGCCCCGCGCAGGAGTGCCGCCAGGACCGCGATCGCGCACAGGGCGAGCTGCCAGCCGATGAAAAACCACGGCGACCCGCGCCAGGTCGTGAGGTGGGCGGTGCCCCCGGCGCACGTGAAGAAAGCAAACGGCGCGAACAGCCGCAGCACCGCCACGGGCGCCGAGTCCGGATGTGAAATTGACAGCACCGTCACCAGTTCCACCCAGCCGAAGATGACCAGGAACAGCACGAACGCGGCGCCCGGGAAGCGGACCCAGCGGCCCAGCGCGACACCGAGCAGCGGGCCGCCAAGCGAGGGGACGACGATCTGCCCGACGAGGACGGCGACCCGCGCTGACGGGCTGAACGCCCCGTAGACGGAGTCGCCGACCGGGTAGGAGTGCAGGAACGCGAACAGGGCAAGCACGCCCCAGCCGAACGGCAGGACCGCGACCGCGCAGAGCGCGGCGGTGCGCACCGGCAGCCTCGTCGGGGTGACGCCGGCGAACGGTTCGCTGGCGCACATCGACCGGGTCAGCCAGTACGTGGCCATCATGCCGAACCCGCCCAGGAAGACCGCCGTGTACCCGTTCACGCTGTCGATCTCGGTGCCCGCCGCGCTGGGGGTCCACGTCACCCACGCGGTCATCACCACGGCGAACAGGAAGACCGGGTTGACGGCGAACCTGCGCGTCTCCCGGGCGGCCAGCGCGGTGACCGTGGTCCGGCCGGCGGCGGCTTCGGGCGGCCCGAACGTGAGTGTCGTGGTCATGACGCCACCTCCTGGCTGGGCTCGTTCTTTGGTGACCCGCGCAGCAGCAGGTAGGCGTCTTCGAGGGACGGTTCGACGTGCTCGACGTCGTCACGCACGCGGGTGCCGAGGTTGCGGTACCGGCCGGTGCCGGTCCGCCAGGAGATGCTGGCGGCCGGGTCCGGTTCGTCGGCCAGCCAGACCCGGCCGGCCGCCTGGCCGGTCAGGTCGGTGACCGGGCCGTCGTAGCGGACCCGGCCGCGGTCCAGCACGATCACGCGCTCGCACAGGGCCGCGACGTCCTCGGTCTGGTGGGTGGACAGCACCACGATCGAGGTACGCGCGATCTCCGCGAGCACGGTCCGCAGCGTCACCCGCTGCTCCGGGTCGACGCCGGTGGTCGGCTCGTCCAGGATCAGCACCGGTGGCGAGCCGAGCAGCGCCTGGGCCAGCGTGACCCGCCGGCGCTGACCGCCGGACATGGCCCGGATCCGCTTGGTGCCGAGGCCGGACAGCCCCACCAGGTCGAGCACGCGGCGCACTTCGGTGTGCCGCGCCGCGGGCTGGGTCCACTCCTTGAGCAGCGCGATGTAGTCCACGAACGCGAAAGCGGTGAAGCCACGCGGGAAGCCGGCCTCTTGCGGCTGGTAGCCGAGCTGGCGGCGGATGCCGGTACGTTCGGCCGGTACCTGTGGGTCCAGGCCCAGCACGCGCACCTGCCCCTGAGTGGGCGGCAGCGCGGTGGCCAGCAGGCGCAGCAGCGTGGTCTTGCCGGCGCCGTTGGGGCCGAGCAGCCCGGTCACGCCGGGTTTGAGGTCCAGGTCGACGCCGGCCAGCGCCCGGGCAGCACCGAACGAGCGGCCCACATCGCGCAGGCTGATCGAAGCGATAGACATCACGACCTCCAGGGCCGGAGCTGGCGCAGCCAGCGCCGGCGCAGGATAAAGATCCCGAACGAAGCGGCCGCCAGCGCCAGGAAGCCCGCCTGGGCGCGGGCCTGGAGCACCGCGTCCGGCGAGCCGGCCCGCGCCGCCAGCAGCCAGATCACCGCGAGCCAGCCGGAGCTGACCGCGATGGCCGAGCGCAGCGGGCTGACCCAGGTCGACGCGGCCAGGACCACCGTGACGAAGCCGACCGCCGGCAGCAGCCAGGCGAACGGCGCCTCCCCGGGGATGAAGAGCCCCAGCAGGAGCACCGCCGGCAAGGCGAGCGCGAGCACCGCGATCGTCCGCAGCAGGATCAGCCGGAGCGCCGGATAGGGCGTGACGAGTTCCGGTTCCAGCGCCGGGTCCAGCCACGGGTCGTAGCTGGACGCGACCACCAGGCAGGGCACGACCGGAGCGACGGCCAGGAACAGCCACATCCCGCGGGCGTGCCCGGCCGCCGCCGCGAGGGCGGCGAAGGCGAGGATCGCGGCCACACCGGCCAGCCACACGCCACGGAACGCGCTGGCCACCGCGACCAGCCGCGCCTCGTGGACGGGCAGCCCGGCGGCGCGCAGCAGCCGCTCGAACACCGACGGCCGCGGCACTTCGATGGCGTCCCGGGTGCGGTCCCACACCGCGGCCAGGTCAATCACACTGAGCCCGGTCACGCGGGCCGCGGCGGTGACCCGCCCCCGGCACGGCTCACAAGACAGCAGGTGCTGCTCGGCCGAGGTCCCCTCGGCCAGCGAATCGGTCCGCTCGACGTAGCGCCGCAGTGTGTCCTCCTCCAGGTGCCAGCCGGTCATGACGATCCCTCCGCCAGGGCGGCCCGCAGGTGCGCCTTGGCCCGGTAGAGCCTGGTCTTCACGCTGCTCACCGGTACGTGCAGCAGCTGCGCCGCCTCCCGGGCGGACAGCCCGTCCAGCACGACGGCCTGGATGACGGCGCGCATCTCCGGCGACAGCCGGGCCAGCGCCTGGCCGACATCGCCGTACTCGACCGACAGCAGCACCTGGTCTTCCGCGGCCGGCGCAGCTCCGGGATGCCCGGACACCGCGGCGACACTGCTGCGGGTCCGCAGGCGGCTCACCAGCCGCCGGATCGCGATCCCCCACAGCCACGCCGCGATATCGCCGTCGCCGCGGAAGCCCCGCGGTTTCTGCCAGACGGCGACGAAGGTGTCACCGATCGCGTCCGCCACCAGATCGCGGTCATTGCACCGCCGGGCGAGCCGGATCGCGAGCCACCCGGCGTGACGGTCATACAGCATACGGAAGGCGCCCATGTCGCGTTCAGCCACGGCCAGAAGCAGCGTCTCGTCGTCCGGGCGGCTGTCCATGTCCTAACTGTCGCCTCCCCGCGCCGGAAAAGTTTCACCCCGCGGCGGGAATTTCGCCGGCCGCCCACGGCCGCGTGACCGAAACCGGCAGTCAGCGGGAGAACTCGCGGTTGAACAGCCGTTTCGACCAGAGGTAGCCGCCCAGGGCGATGACGGCGCACCACAGGAGTGCGATCCACCCGTTGTTCCCGATCGGCTTGCCCATCAGCAGGCTGCGCAGGGTCTCGATGATCGGCGTGAACGGCTGGTACTCGGCGAACCAGCGCAGCCCGGCCGGCATGGAGTCGGTGGGGACAAACCCGCTGCTGAGGAACGGCAGCAGGATCAGGGGCATGGGCAGGTTGCTCGCGGTCTCGACGCTCTTGCTCACCTGGCCGAGTGCGACGGAGAGCCAGACCAGCGCGAACGTCACCACCACCAGGAAACCGGCCGTGGCCAGCCACGCGCCTAGCCCCGCGGCGGGCCGGAAGCCGACGAGCAGCGCCACGCCGATCACGATCGTCAGGCTGAGCGCCGCCTGGATCACGCTGCCCAGGACGTGTCCGGTCAGCACTGAGACGCGGGCGATGTGCATGGTGCGGAACCGGGCGATGATGCCTTCGGTCATGTCCATGGCCACCGAGATGGCGGTCCCCTGGACGGTGGCCGTCACTGTCAGCACGATGATCGCGGGCGTCACGTAGCTGGCGTACCCGGCGCGCCCGCTGGCCGCGCCGGAGTGCGCCGGCCCGCCGAGCCCGGCGCCCAGCGTGCCGCCGAACACGTAGACGAACAGCAGCAGGAAGACGATCGGCATCCCGACGAGCATCAGGGTCATCGACGGGTACCGCAGCATGTGCTTGAGGTTGCGGCGCAGCATCGTCGCCGAGTCGCGTAGCGGGTGGAACCGGGGGGCCGCCGGGGCCGGGCCGGTGAGGGCGTAGGTGCTCATCGAGTGGTCACCTTCTCATTGGTGGAGTTGCCGGTGAGAGCGAGGAAGACGTCATCGAGATCGGGGGTATGCACGGACAGCTCGTCGACCTCGATGGCCTGGTCCTCGAGCCGGTCGATCAGGATCTTCAGCGCGCGCAGGCTGCCGTCGCTGGGCACCCGCAGGGTGAGCGCGGCGTCGTCGCGCGCGCCCTGGCCAAGGGTGCGGCCGAGGGTGCTGACGGCCGCCTCGAGTCCGCGGGCGTCGGCGAGCCGCAGGCGAACGTGCCCACCGGGGATGCGGCGCTTCAGTTCGTCCGCGGTTCCCTCGGCGACCAGCTGGCCGTGGTCGAGGACCGCGATCCGGTCGGCCAGCTCGTCGGCTTCCTCCAGGTACTGCGTGGTCAGGAAGATGGTGACGCCGCTGGCCACCAGATCCCGGATGATCTGCCACATGTTCCGGCGGCTGCGCGGGTCCAGTCCAGCGGTGGGCTCGTCGAGGAAGATCACCTGCGGGCTGCCGACCAGGGTCATCGCCAGGTCGAGCCGCCGCCGCATGCCGCCGGAGTAGGCCGATGCCGGCTTCCTGGCCGCCTCGGTCAGGTCGAACTGCTCGAGCAGCTGGGCCGCGCGCCGCCGGCCTTCCCCCCTGGCGAGGTGGTGCAGGTCCGCCATCAGCAGCAGGTTCTCCTCTCCGGTGAGCAGGTTGTCCACCGCGGAGAACTGGCCGGTGACACCGATCGCGGCGCGCACCGCGTCGGGTTCGCGGGCGAGATCGTGCCCGGCGACCTGGACGTCACCGGCGTCGGCACTGATCAAGGTGGACAGAATCTTGATCGTGGTGGTCTTCCCGGCGCCGTTCGCGCCGAGCAGTGAGAAGACCGTTCCCCGCGGCACGCTGAGATCGAGACCGCCGAGCACGACCTCCTCGCCGAACGACTTGCGTAGCCCGGCCGCGGCGATCGCCGGCCCGGATTGCTTGATGGTCATGGCTTCCTCTTTTTCCGGCGCCAGAAGTGGGTCAGGAACGGCGGATCGTGATGTCGCCGAAGGAGGTGCGCCCGCGCACCTCGACGGTCTCGTCGGACTCCGCGGGCGGGGCAGCCTCGTCTAGCAGGTTGCGGACATGCCCGAACTTGGTGTTCACCTCGAGCCAGGCGGCGGTGCCCTCGGCGATGCCGACCTCCAGATCACCATTGGCGGTCTCGAGCACGACCGAACCGCGGGCCACCTCGCCGAGGCGGATGCTGCCGTTGGCCGTCTTCGCCTCCACACCGGCGCCGGCTCGCTCGACGGTGATGTCGCCGTTGGCCGCCCGCACCCGCACGTCGCCGGTGACCGCGTCGATCGTGGTGTCGCCGTTGGAGTTCTTGACCACTGCGGTGCCCTCCACCTCGCCGATCTGGACCTTGCCGGTGCCGGTGGAGATCTCGGCGTTGCCCGCGATGCCGTCGGCGGTGACGTGACCGGCCGACGTGTCCAGGCGCAGCGGGCCGGTTCGTTCGAGCCGGACGTTCCCGGCGGAGGTCTTGAACCTGCACTCCCCGAGCCGGCCGGCGCAGCGGAAGTCCCCCACCTGCATCTCAGCGGATACCTGGGAACCGGCAGGCAGTTCGATGGTCACGTCGACCGACCTGGTCTTGCGGGAGAAGTCGAAAGCGCGCGCCTTCGGCCCGGTGACCTGGAGCGTGCCAGTGGTGTAGTCGACGCGGACCTGCTGTGCGGCTTTCACGTCGGACTCGTCGGCTTTGTCGCTCGGCCGGACCTCGACGACGGTGTCGGTCCGCCCGCTCGCGGTGATCCGCACATCGCCGACGCCGAGTTCGAGGCTGACGGAAATCGGTTCGGGCGTCTCGAATTTGGGCATGGTTGTCCCTCCATCATGGGTAGGTGAGCCGTCCCCCGCAGGTCAGGGACGCGGTGTGATGAAAGCGGTGCGGTGCGTTTAGCGCACCCAGCCGCTGAAGCGCTGCTTGGCCCGTTTGCCGCCGCCGGGTGGCTCAGGGCGCTGATCATGATCGGACCGCTGCAGGGCTGTGGCGGCCGCCCGGACCAGCCAGGCGTTGACCGAGCGCCCCTCTCGGGCTGCGCTTTCCTCGATCGCGGCCTTGAGGTACTCGGGCAGGCGTACGTTGATCCGCGCGGCGGGGCCGTCCTCGGCGATCAGCAGGCCGGTGTCCGGCGTTCCGTCTGCCGTCGCCGCAACGTCCTCGGCTGCGAGCCCGAGGATCTCGGCGGGTGGCGCGGTCACGACAAAGTTCGGATCGCGTCCGCGCAGGCGCAGTTCCACCGAACCCGGAGCCAGGTCCCGGGTGATCTCGTCGGCGGCGGCCGACAGCGCCTCCAGCAACGTCATCCGGATCGCCGACTCGAGCGATCCGGTGAGGCGCTCGACCAGCGCACGCGCCTCGTCGCCGCCGGCTTCGGCAAGCGTGGCGAACTCACGTCCGAGGTTGCTCACATACGAGGTCAAGTCCATGGTGCCATTATGGCACCTTCGTGGCACCATGACAAACAGATATGGCACCAATAGGCGTCGGACGTGGCACTATCTGGCACTCATCCGAGGAAAGGTGCTGGTCAGTCCCTTGCGACGCCAGAGCAGAATCTTGGGGGAGCAGCTCTTCCAGGCCGGGCGGTGGCCTGGGCGGCTTCCGCATTACGCCCGGGAGGAGACCGGATTCGCGGAGATGCGCGTCGAGCCGCACACCGGCCTGCTCATCGGTCTGCACCATCACAACGCCAACCAGGGCGAGAAGTTCGAGGAGAGCCACACCGGCATCCGCCGCCGCCCGAACGGCCCGTACTCCACCGTGGTGTTCCGCGACCCGGCAACAACCAGCTCGAATTTGCGGCCCCGGCACCTCCCGATGGGGATTCTTAGGCCCGGCTGGACGCCGTTCGCCATCTCCGACAGCACCTGCGAGTTCTGCCGCGAAGGGCACCCCGTCGATGCTGACGCTCGCGGACGTTCTCCGGGACCGGCAGTGGTGCTGATCAGGACTGCGCGGCTCCTTCGCGCTCCCCATCGAGGGCGCCGGTGAGGAAGTCGATGAGCCCGAACGGTGCGCGGTCGCCGAGGCAGAGGTCCAGGAGCTTGTACGCGTCCGCGTACTCGGCCTCACTGCGCGGGAACAGCGCCTCTTCGTAGGCGGTGAGTGCCGCCTCGACGTCGCCGGGGCGCGCGGCGATCGCCGTCCCGAGTTCGGCGCCGTCGAACATCGCCAGGTTCGCGCCCTCGCCGGCTGGCGGCATCAGGTGCGCGGCATCACCGAGGAGCGTCACCCCGGGCACGCGGTCCCAGCGGTGCCCGTCCGGGAGGGTGTAGATCGTGCGCGGGATCGGTGCGGTTTCGCCGTCGGTGATCAGCGCGGTGAGCTCTGGCGCCCACCCGTCGAACTCGGCCGCGAGCCGGGCAGTCGCGGCGGCGGCGTCGGTGAAGTCGATGCCGGCGACCCACTCGGCGGGTCGGTTCAGCTCGACGTACGTGTGCAGGACGTTCCCCGTCTCGCGGTGCGCGACGATCCCCTTGCCTGGGGTGAGTGCGGCCATGGAGCCGCTGCCGACCGCTTCGGCTGTCGCGGAATGCCGCTCGTCGGCGTCGTACAGGTAGGTCTCGACAAAGATGGTGCCGACGTATTCGGGTTTGGCGTCGGAGACCAGCGGGCGGATCTTCGACCAGGCGCCGTCGGCGCCGACGAGAAGGCTGGTGGTCACGGCCGGCCCGTCGGCGAAGGTCAGCTCGTGCCGGCCGTCGCCCAGGGGACGGACATCGGTGACCTTGCGTCCCCACTGGATCATGTCCTCAGGCAGGGAGTCGATCAGGATCCGGCGAAGGTCCCCGCGGAGCACCTCGGGACGCCCGGCCGTGCCATCGTCGGGCTCGTCGAGCAGCACCGCGCCGTGCTGGTCGAGCATGCGCGTAGCCTGGCCGCCCTCGTGGATGATCGCGTGGAACTCCTCGGTGAGGCCGGCCGCTTCGAGCGCGAGCTGCCCGTTGTGCTCGTGGATGTCGAGCTGGCCGCCCTGCGTGCGGGCCGCCGCCGAGGGCTCTGCCTCGTAGACCGTCGCGGGGATGCCGCGGACGTGCAGGACGCGTGCGAGGGTGAGGCCGCCGAGGCCCGCACCGATGATCGTGACTGGTGTTGTCATGACGATGCTCCTAATGGACGTCATTGGAACGATGTTCCATGAATACATCTTGGAACAATGTTCCATCCGTGTCAAGATGGTGCTCATGGCGACCAGGACTCAGCGGGCCGAACGCCGCACGGACGCGCTCTCCAAGGAGCGGATCGTCGAGGCCGCGATGGAGATCCTCGACACCGACGGCGAGAGCGCGCTGACCTTCCGCGCGCTCGCGGCCCGCCTGGCCACAGGGAGCGGGGCGATCTACTGGCACGTCGCCAACAAGAACGAACTGCTCGCGGCGGCCACCAACGACGTCATCGCCCGTGTCATGTCCGAGGTGGTCAGCGGTGTGGAGCCGCGGGAGGCGATCCGTGCCATCGCCTCCGGGGTGTTCGACGCGATCGATGCCCACCCCTGGGTGGGCGCCCAGCTCTCCCGTGAGCCGTGGCAGTCCGCGATGCTGCAGATCCTCGAAAGCGTCGGCGGCCAGCTCCAGGCGCTCGGCGTCCCCGAACGAGCGCAGTTCGACTGCGCGTCCGCGCTCGTGAACTACGTTCTCGGCCTCGCCGGACAGTACGCCGCCGCCGCCCGCCTCCTCCCGCCCGGCACGGATCGATCGGCTTTCCTCGCGGCCGTCGCCGCACGGCTCGACCCCGTGGAGTACCCGTTCGTGCGGCAGGTGGCGACGCAGCTGCGCGAGCACGACGACCGCGAGCAATTCCTGGCCGGCATCGACCTCATCCTGGCCGGCATCGGGGCCGTCCGGTAGGCGGTCCGCACCCGGCCACCAGCCAGGCAGTCGACAGGCAGACTTAGGGCGCCGGCCTCAGGTGTGCGGCCCAGGCGGGGAAGGGATCCGGCGTCGCGTCGGCAGCGGTGGTGGCCAGTCCGTAGCCGAAGGCGTCCGGGATGCGCATGCGGGTGCCCTCAGCCGAGGCCGCGGCGAAGGGAGCCGGTCCCAGTGCGGTGGCCACCGCGGCCGTCTGGGCGTCCATTGGTGCTTGCATGCCCGGCCACGCCGCTGCCCCGACGACATGGCGCGCGTAGCCGGAAGCACCGATCAGCCGGGCAGCGGCCTGCGGCCTGCCCTGGCGCAGCGCCAGGCCGGCCAGCCCGGACAGGCCGTAGGCTGACCCTTCGTAGTCAAGCAGGAGTGTGTGCAGGCCGGCCGCGGCGGCGAAGCGGTCCCGCGCGCTGGTCAGGTTCCCGGCCGTGACATCGTCCAGTCCGAGCAGGTCCAGGACCTGGGCCCGCAGGTAGTCGTTGTCGATCATCCCGGCGGCGGCCAGGGCCTCCTTTAGCATCGGCTTCGCCGCGGCGTGATCCCCGGCGAGCAGAGCGAGCCGTCCGCGGGTGGCCAGCGTGGCCGCCAGGCCCCACCGGTCGCCGGTTCCGCGGAAGCCCTCGGCTGCGTCATCCAGTTGTTCGCAGGCCTCGCCGACGCTGCGGTGCACCAGCGCAAAACCCAGTCCGAGCAGCGCGTAAGCCCGCAGCCGGGCGTTGCCCAGCGTGATAGCCGTGGCGAGCGTCCGGCGCAGCACCGGCTCTGCTTCGGCGAGCCGCCCGGTCATCACCATGGACATCCCCAGCCCGCCGAGCAGGAGCGCGGCCGGATACGGCGGCAGGGCTGAGGCTGACGGCAGTGCCGATGCCTTCTTCGCCAGGTCATAGGTCATGGGCAGGAGCCCGCGGCTGAACCAGTATGTGAACAACGGGGGCAGCAGCCAGCCGACGGTCTCCGCGTCGTCCGCCTGCAGGGCCCAGTCGATCGCCGAGCGGATCTCGTCGCGTTCGCGGTCCAGGCGCTCGCTCGCGGACCGGTGCTGCGGCCCCTGCAGGGCGTCCCTGACCGCAGCGACGACACCGACCAGGTAGTGCGCCAGACGCGCGCCGGCGGCGTCGGCCTCGCCGCGTTCGGCCAGCCGTTCCTGGGCGTAGGCGCGGATGGTTTCCAGCATCCGGAAGCGAGGCTGTTCAGGATCTGATTCATCGGTGCGGACCAGGCTCTGCGCGACCAGCGAGGCCAGGGTTCCGAGGATGTCGGGGTCGCTGCCGGAGGTTCCGACCGCCTCCGTCGCCTCGACGGTCCAGGCACCGCTGAATACCGAGAGGTTGGCGAACAGCGTCTTCTCGGTTTCGCCGAGCAGGCTGTGACTCCACTCGATAGTTGAGCGCAGCGTCCGCCGCCGATCGGGCCCATCGATCGTACTGGCGGTCAGGTCCAGGGACCGGTGCAGCCCCGTGCCCAGCCGGAGCAGCAACGCCGCGGGGGTCAGCAGCCGCAGCTAGGCGGCGGCCAGCTCCAGCGCCAGCGGGATGCCGTCCAGCCGCCGGCACAGCTCGGCGACCGCGGCGGCGTTGGCGGGAGTGAGCGCGAAGCTGGGCCGTACCTGCTGGGCACGGGCGATCACGAGCTGCACGGCGGGCGATCGCCCGATGGCGTCGGCGTCGGCCCATTCGCCGCCCTGAGGGGTCGGCAGCGGCGCCAGTGGCACCTCGTGCTCGCCCCGCAGTCGCAGCACGATCCGGCTGGTGACGAGCACCGTCAGATCTGGGCAGGCCGCGAGCAGCGCGCCCAGGTCGGGGGCGGCTGCGACGAGCTGCTCGACGTTGTCCAGCACGAGCAGCAGCCGCCGGCCCTGCAGGCGGTCGATGAGCATATCGAGCACCGGGCGGGAACCCTCCGGCCGGATTTTGAGCGCGGCCGTGACGGCGCCGGGCCAGTCGGCGACGTCGCGGACCGCGGCCAGGTCGATGTACGACACCCCGTCCAGATCGGCCGGGACGGCCGTGCCCATCGCCCGGGCCACCTCCAGGGCCAGTCGTGTCTTGCCGATGCCGCCCGGTCCGGTCAGCGTGACCAGGTGGACGTCCGGGTCGCGCAGCAGCGCGGTGACCGCGGCGATTTCCTCGTCTCGTCCCACGATCCCGGTCGGCGGCACGGGCGGTGCCGGCGACTGCAGGGCCGGCCCTGCGACCGCGGCCGACCGGGCGAACCGCTCAGTCAGCAGCACGGCGAGGTCGTCGGCAAGCAGCTCGGCCAGCTCATCCGCGCCATCGAAGTGCTTGTAGGACGCCCGGTCGTCAGACTTCATCCTGTGCAGCAGGTCTGCCAGCCGCGGCGCCCGCTCCGCGGCGGCTTTCACGTACATCAGCTTCGGCTTATCCCCGGACAAGAGGTACTCATCCTCAAGGCCGGAGACCTTCTCACCCGGCGCCACCCACCCGTACTGCTGCCAGTAGATCCCGACGAACACCTCGCTTTGCGCTACGTAAGCCCGGTACAGCTCACGCGGTGGATGCGGGCGCGCACCGAGCTCGAACATGATGGGAGTAAGGCGCATGCGGGTGATCGCGTTCCCGGCCGCGGCACGCTCAGCCGCAAGCTCCTGCAGAGTCGAGGACACGAAGACCCGGACCCGCTGATCAGGGGTCCGGATCGGCGGTCGGCCAGGCGCCCCTGCCACTAGGTCACCGGGGATCACTTAGCGGCGCGGGCGCGGTGGCGGTTACCGCTGGCGGCCGCGCGGCGATGAGGCTGGTGGCCTCGCTGAGTTCCCTGAGCCGCTGCCGCGATGGCAGCATGAGGATCGCGAGGATCGCGCCGAGCCCGAGAAGCGCGGCCGAGATCGTGAAGGTGAGGGTGTAGCCGTGGGTGGCCGCGATCGCAGCCGCCTGCGGGCCGGTGTGGTGGGCGAGCAGGTAGCTGGTCGTCGCGGTGGCCCCGATCGTGCTGAGGATGGATACGCCGATCGATCCGCCGACCTGCTGCATCGTGTTGACCAGCGCCGAGGCTACGCCAGAGTCCTGCTGCGGGACGCCGGCCGTGGCGGTGTTGATGGCCGGGGCGAAGATCATGCCGAAACCCAGGCCCATGGCGATGAGGGCGGGCAATATGTCCCCGAGGTAGCTGGAGGTCACGGTGAGCTGGGCCAGGTAGGCCACTCCGCCGGCGCCAAGCAGCATGCCGGCGGCGATCAGGGCGCGTGGCCCGACCCGGGGCAGCAGCACCACGCTGGACAAGGTGGAGGCGATCAGGATGCCGCCGACCAACGGCAGGAAGAGCAGTCCGGTGGTGACGGGGCTGTACGCCTTGACCTGCTGCATGTAGTAGGTAAGGAACAGGAAGATGCCGAAGATCGCGATTCCGGTGATGCCGACGGCCACGTAGGAGCCGCCCCGGGTGCGGTCGAGGATCACCCGCAGCGGCAGCAGCGGGTGACTGACGACTCGCTCGGCGACGACGAACCCGACGAGCAGGGCCGTGCCGAGGACCAGCGAGCCGAGGGTCAGGGGGTCAGTCCAGCCGGCCGTGTCGGCGTGCGAGAAGCCGAAGACGATTCCGAACAGCCCGGCACAGGCCAGCACCGCTCCGGTCCAGTCCATCCGGGGGCGGACGGCCGGACGGCTGGAACGGATGAAAGCCAGGGCGCCGGCCACGGCGATGGCGGCGAAGATCAGGTTGACGTACAGGGTGTAACGCCAGGACAGGTACTGGGTCAGCAGGCCGCCCAGGATCAAGCCGATCGCGCCACCGCCGACCGCGACCGACCCGAACACGGCGAATGCCCGGCCTCGCTCGCGGGGGTCACGGAAGGTACTGACCAGGGTGCCGAGGGCGGACGGCGCGAGGATGGCGCCGAACGCGCCCTGCAGCGCCCGGGCCGACGCCAGCATCAGGAACGAGGTCGCGGCGCCGCCGATAGCCGAGGCGACGGCGAATCCAATCAGCCCCGTGATGAACACCCACTTGCGGCTGAACATGTCGCCGAGGCGGCCGCCCACCAGCAGGAGGCTGCCAAAGGCCAGGGCGTAAGCCGTCACTACCCACTGCCGGTCGCTGTTCGGGAATCCGAGCGAGTGCTGGGCCGAGGGCAGCGCAATGTTCACGATGGTGGAATCCAGCACCACCATGAGCTGGGCTACGGCCACCACAACCAGGATCAGCCAGCGCCGCTCGGGCCGCACGGCGGGGGGGCCGTGCGTTTCGCGGGAGCCAGGTGAAGCGGCGGGCTGAGCCATATGACCTCCGGGTAAGCGATTGCTAATACGTATCGCTACCGAGGTCTGGAGCAACGATGGTCGAGCAGAGCAGCCGAGATGGCCTGGCTGCGCCATCGCAGGTAGCACCAAGTATAGGCGCCCCAGTACAGCCGGTCACGCTGTGGTCCGTCCCGCAGCACATGGCTCTCGCGAAGCGGCCCCGCGGACCAGAACGCGGGCGGGCTGATGTCTGCGGGCCGGATTTCGGAGCACCGTCTGCCCCAGAGGAGGCAGGAGCAAACACAGGCCCCAGGTCCGGTCCCGTGCCGTGTTCCGCGCCCGGCCGGGCGGCGGCCGGGCGCGGACCGGACGATTGCGGTACCCGGCCCCCTGTATGGTCGGTTACAGGTGAAGCCATCGCCTGACCTTCCGTGACAGGAGCAAAGATGGCTTCATCTCGCCATAACGGCAAAAACGCGAGCATTCGCTCGGCGGCCGCCAGCTCAGCTGGTACCAGCCAGGGCACGACAGCTGCCAGCGACATCAAGCTGACGCTGCTCTTGCAGGAGGCGTTCCGGCACTGCAAGGTCCTGGCCGCGTGGGGCGACGGGACAGCCGTCCTGCAAGCAGCCGGGATCACCGCGGGCGACGCGGGAGTGGTGACGGGCGGCACAGCCGTGGAGTCCTTCACCGACCAGCTCACCGCGGCGGTCGGCCTGCACCGGGCCTGGGACCGGGCGCCAGACGTCATGGCCTCCGCCATCCCGCCCGTGCTCACACCCTGACCCACTGACCGGAGGCACATATGACTCACCAGCCGGAGCATGATCCGCTGGGCGACCTGACCGCTGCGGGGGTGGCAGTGTGGCTGGATGATCTTTCCCGCGAGCTGCTGGCCGGCGGCGGCCTTCACTCGCTCGTCGCTGGCCGGCATGTCGTCGGGGTAACCACGAACCCGACGATTTTCGCCTCAGCCCTGTCCCAGGGCGACCGCTACAACGACCAGCTGGCCGATCTGGCCGCCCGCGGCGCGGACGTGGACACCGCGGTGCTCGCCGTGACGACCGATGACGTCCGCGCGGGCTGTGACGTCCTGGCGCCGGTGCACGCACAGACGGCCGGGCTGGATGGATGCGTGTCCATCGAGGTCGACCCGCGGCTGAGCCGGGATCCCGCCGCTACCGCCGACATGGCGCGGCGGCTATGGACGACGGTGAACCGGGACAACCTCTACATCAAGATCCCGGCCACGCACCAAGGACTGGCCGCGATTACCGAGGTGGTCAGCCAGGGCATCAGCGTCAACGTGACACTGATCTTCTCCCTGGACCGGTACCGCGCTGTCCAGGACGCCTACCTGAGCGGGCTGGAGCAGGCCCACGCCGCCGGCCAGGACCTCACCACGATCAGGTCCGTGGCCTCCTTCTTCATCTCCCGGGTGGATACCGAAGTCGATGCGCGCCTGGACCAGCTCGGCACCCCCGAGGCCGCCGCGCTCAAGGGCTCAGCCGCGATAGCCAACGCCCGCCTGGCCTACCAGGCCCACGAGCAGCTGACCGCCACGGAACGCTGGCAGCGGCTCGCCCGCCTCGGCGCGCGGCCGCAGCGGCCGCTCTGGGCGTCCACCGGAGTCAAGAATCCCGCCTACCCGGACACCAAGTATGTCGCCGGGCTGATCGCTGCCGGCACCGTCAACACCATGCCGGGCCCGACCCTGGAAGCCTTCGCCGACCACGGTCAGGTCAGCGGCGGCACCATCACCGGCAGCTACGACGCCGCCCGCCAGTTCCTTGACCAGCTAGCGGCGGCAGGCATCGATTTCGATGACGTCACCGAGCACCTGGAACGCGAAGGCCTGGCGAAGTTCGAGCAGAGCTGGAGCGAACTGGGCGCGACCGTCGCATCCGAACTGGACCGCCAGCAGCATGATCGCACCCGGGGGTAACGAACAACGACCCATCCCCAGCGGCCGGCCAAGCCCCAAGCACACCCGGCCGCGCTCATTTCTCGGGCGCCACCGCCGTCACCGCAGTGGTCTGCGGGATACTAGCGGCGGTGATCGTGGGCCGAACGGGCGCGTTCGGCGCGAGAACGGTCCGCAATTCCCGCGCCACCTCTCAGTGACGCCACTCCGCCGCCACAGCACGCTT
>JBAPYC010001338.1:0-10489 GCA_049284535.1 Streptosporangiaceae bacterium | reverse complement strand
TCGTAGAGCAGGACCGGATGGCCGGCCACCGCCGCGACCTGCGCGATGCCGGCGCCCATGGTGCCGGTCCCGATCACGGCGACCGGCGCGGAGCTCGGTATCGCGGCCGCCGGGCCGCTCACAGCGGCACCTTGTCGCCCGGGGCTTTATCGCCCGGTGTCTTACCGCCCGGTGTCTTACCGCCCGGGGCCGGGCCGGGCTGGGCCTGCGGATCGGCCTGCATGAGCACGGCGGCCTGAGTGCGCAGGTCCACCCGGCGGATCTTGCCGGTGGAGGTGGTCGGGTACTCGGTCACGAACACGATCCGCCGGGGCCGTTTGAAGGAGGGCAGGCCGTCCCGGCAGAACGCGATGAGCGTCTCCTCGTCGGCCTGACCGCTGGCGTTCAGCTGGACGAACGCCACCGGCTTCTCCAGGCCGTCGGTGTCGTGCGCGGCGACCACCACGGCCTGGGCCACGTCGGCGTGCGCGAGCAGGCGTGCCTCGACCTCGGTCGGGGCGACCCAGATGCCGCTGGCCTTGAGCATGTCCCCGGTTCGGCCCAGGCAGGCGTAGTAGCCGTCCTCGTCGACGACGTAGG
Organism: Streptosporangiaceae bacterium; assembly: GCA_049284535.1. Taxonomy (GTDB): domain Bacteria; phylum Actinomycetota; class Actinomycetes; order Streptosporangiales; family Streptosporangiaceae; genus Palsa-504. The sequence continues at coordinate 9,910 of JBAPYC010001338.1, read as the reverse complement.
TGTCGCCGGTGCGCAGCCATTCGCCCTGGAACACCTGGCGGGAGGCGGCGTACCGGGCCCAGTAGCCGGTGGCGGTCGACTCGCCCCGGACGAACAGCGTGCCCGGCGTGCCGGGCGGGACCTCGTGCCCGTCCTCGCCGAGGATCCGCAGCTCATACCCGGGCACAGCCATCCCGGTCGTGCCCGCCTTGACCTGGCCCGGCCGGTTCGACAAGAAGATGTGCAGCATCTCGGTCATGCCGATGCCATCCAGGATGTCCACGCCGAAGTGCGAGGTCCACCGCTGGTAGAGCGCGGCCGGGAGCGCCTCGCCGGCCGACGCGGCCAGCCGGACGCCGGCCAGCGCGTCGCCGGGCAGGCTGGCCCGGAGCATGTTGGCGAAAAACGTGGGCCCGGCGAAGAACAGCGAGGCCCCGTAGGTCCGGACCCGCTCCGCGATCAGGTCCGGGCGGGCCGGGCTCGGCTCCAGCACCGCCGCGGCGCCCACCGAGAGCGGGAACAGCACCGAGTTCCCCAGGCCGTAGGCGAAGAAGGCCTTGGCCGCGGACAGGCACCGGTCCTCCGGCCGGATGCCCAGCACCTGCGTCCCGTACGTCTCGCAGACCGCCTGGACCGATCCGTGCCGGTGCATCGCGCCCTTGGCCGTGCCGGTGGTGCCCGAGGTGTACAGCCAGAAGGCCGGGGAGTCGGCGGTGGTCGGGTAGATCCCGTCCGGGCCGGCCGCGGGCAGCTGGTCCACGGTCAGCGTGGTGCGGCCGGCCACCGCGGCAGGCGGGTCCCGGTCGGTGACCACGGCCATCACCTCACCGGTGCCCGGCTGGCCGAGCGCGGCGGCCACCAGGTCCAGGTACTGGGCACTGGCGGCGACGATCCGGGCTCGCGAATCGGCCAGGATCTCCGCGATGCCGCCGGCCCGCAACATGGTCGAGATCGGCACCGGCACCGCACCCATCCGCATCGCGGCCAGGTACACGATGACGAACTCCGGCGAATCCGCCATGACCATGACCACGCGCTGCTCGGGCTGCAGGCCAAGGCCGCGCAGCCCGGCCGCGGCCCGGGCCACCCGGTCCGCCAGTTCCGCATAGCTGAGGTCGCCGCAGACGCCGGTCAGGGCCAGGCGGTCTCCCCCGCCTTCCCGGACCTGGCGGTCCACCAGGTAGTCGCTGACGTTGAACGGCCCTGCTTGTCCCGGTGTCACTGGGCCCCCTGGCTCAGGCTAGGTGGACGTAGTCGTAGTCGAACGGCTGGCCGTTGATGCCGTTGCGCGGCGGGGCGATCCAGGCGGCGATCTTGCCCCGCTCGTGCACCGGCCGCATCAGCGACCGCACGTAGGTCTTGTCCACATCGGTCGGCAGCCACTCGCCGCTGTGGCGCTTCCATTCTTCCGCAGTCAGCTTCTGGCCGTCCGGGCTGGCCTCGATCCCGGCGAACGCGCCGACCTGGCGGTTGAACGCCACGTGCGGCAGCTTCAGCCGCTGCCTGACGCCCCCTTCCTCCAGGATCCGGTTCCACCGCTTGATGCCGCCCTGGCAGTCCGAGATGTACTCGCGGCGCAGGTCGGTGTTGAGACCGACCAGCGCGGACACCTCGATCTGATCGATGCTCAGCTCTCCACTGGCGTCCTCGGACAGCGAGTCCACCATGATCGAGTCGCTGTCCAGCTTGTGATCGTCCTTGCGGCGGTCCTCCAGCCAGCGGCCCTTGAGCCCGGCGGTGTAGTAGTTGGCCACGTTGGTCGAGGTCTCGCCGCCGAACAGGTCCAGCGACACCGAGTAGTGGAAGTTCAGGTACTTCTGGATGGTCGTGAGCGGGATCGCGCCCAGCCCGGCCACATCGTCGGTGTTGTGCTCGCGCATCACCTCCACCGTGCGCTGCACCACCCGGTCGATGCCGGTGGTGCCCACCATCATGTGGTGCGCCTCCTCCTTGAGCATGAACTCACAGGTGCGCGACAGCGGGTCGAACGCCGACTCCTTGAGCGTGCCGAGCTGGTACTTGCCGTCCCGGTCGGTGAAATAGGTGAACATATAAAAGGACAGCCAGTCCGGGGTCTCCTCGTTGAAGGCGCCCAGGATCCGGGGTGAGTCCTCGCTGCCGGAGTTGCGGTGCAGCAGTTCCTCGGCTTCCTCCCGGCCTTCCCGGCCGAAGTAGGCGTGCAGCAGGTACACCATGGCCCACAGGTGGCGCCCCTCCTCCACGTTGACCTGGAACAGGTTGCGCAGGTCGTACAGGCTTGGCGCGGTAGCTCCCAGGTTGCGCTGCTGCTCGACCGAGGCCGGTTCGGTGTCCCCCTGGATCACGATCAGCCGCTGCAGCTCCGAACGGTACTCCCCCGGCACCTTGTCCCACACCGGCTCGCCCTTGTGCTCGCCGAACCCGACTTTACGGCCCGGGTTCCGCTCGGCCAGGAAGATGCCCCAGCGGTACTCCGGCATGGGCACGTGCCCGAACTGCGCCCAGCCGTCGCGGCCCACGTTGACCGCGGTGCGCAGGTAGACCTCCTGGGTCGGCAGGGTGGGGCCCATGGTCTGCCACCAGTTCAGGAAGTTGGGCTGCCAGGATTCCAGCGCCCGCTGCAGCCGCCGGTCCTCGTGCAGGCTGACATTGTTCGGGATCTTCTCGGTGTAGTCGGCGGTGGTCATGAGCGTCAGACTCGCTTCCGGTCGAATTGGGCACGCTGCCCGGTGCCGAACCGGCGCAGCGCCCCGTCCGGGCCGGATGCGTTGGGCCGGTTGAATATCCAGTTCTGCCAGGCGGATAGCCGGGCGAAGATCTTGGTCTCCATGGTCTCCGGGCCGGCGAAGCGGTAGTTGGCCTCCAGCCCGGTGAGCGCGTCCGGACTGAAGCTGGCGCGCTCCTCGATCGCGATCCGGATTTCCTCGTCCCAGTCGATGTCGTCCGGCGCGAACGTGATCAGGCCCGCCTCCGCCGCGTCCTCGGCCTCCAGCGGGGTGCCGCGGCGCTTGCCGGCCGCATCCAGGCTGGCCTCGTCGCCCCAGAACCGGGTCTGCAGCCGGGTCAGCCCATTGCTCATGGTCAGCGGGCCCAGGTTCAAGGCACCGAGGATGACTGTGGCGGGCTCGGCGTCCGGGTCGATGTCCTCGAATACCCCGGCCAGCTGGTAGGAGCGGTCGGCGGCCAGGGCCAGCTCGAGCAGGGACCCGGCGAAGCAGCTGCCCGGCTCGATCACCGCGATCAGGCTGCGGCTGGTGACGTCCAGCCGCCGCAGCGTCCGCTTGAGGTAGAGCAGGACCTCGTTGGCGAACCAGTCGCCGGTGGCACCGAGCAGGAAGTCGTCGTAGGCGAGCACCCGGGCCGCGTCGCCCTCGGTCCGGAAGACCCAGGTGCCGAGCTCGGCCTCGTTGGTGCGCAGGTCCAGGACCAGGTCATCGAGCTCGCGGGTGACGGCCAGCGGCCAGAACGCGGCGCCCTGCGCACGGGCCTCCGCGACATCCGCGGGCGGCTCGTCCTGGGGGCCACGGACGACGATCTCGACGTCTCCCAGGTCCCGGTTCAGCCGGGCGGACACGTGCTCGTAGCTGATCGAGTCGTCCTCGCGGGTCTTGGCCAGCGGCGTCATCGGCACACCTTCGGCGCCCTCCGGGCGCCCGGACCGTCCGGCCAGCTCGGCGGCCCGCGCGGTGACGGTCTCCTCCCACCGGGGCCGCGGCACGACCTCGTCTACCAGGCGCCACTGGACCGCCTTCTTGCCGCCGATGCCCTCGGGCCGGGTGGCGAAGTAGTCGGCCAGGTCCCGGCGGACGTGCCGCTTGTCCACTACGCGGGTCAGCCCGCCGGTTCCCGGCAGAACGCCCAGCAGCGGCAGCTCGGGCAGGGACACTGCCGATGACCGGTCGTCGACCAGCATGATGTGCTCGCAGGCCAGGGCCAGCTCGTAACCTCCGCCCGAGGCGGTCCCGTTGACCGCGGCCACATAGGTCTGGCCGGAGCAGGCGGTGGCGTCCTCGATCCCGTTCCTGGTCTCGTTGGTGAACTTGCAGAAGTTCACCTTCCAGCCGTGCGGCGACGCGGCCAGCATCCGGATGTTGGCGCCGGCGCAGAAGATCTTCGGCTTTCCGCTGGTGATCACCACCGTGCGCACCTCGGGGTGCTCGAACCGCAGCCGCTGCACCGCGTCGTACAGCTCGATGTCGACGCCGAGGTCGTAGGAGTTCAGCTTCAGCTCATAACCCGGAACCAGGCCGCCCTGCTCATCGACGTCCATGACCAGCGTGGCGACCGGCCCGTCGCAGGACAGCCGCCAGTGCCGGTAGCTCTCGGGACTGACCCGGAATTCGACTCGCGTGTCGGTCATGGCAGTTTCCTTCCGCTGAGCCGGCCTGCTGATCCCATACTCTACAAATCTTGAGTTGAACGTCAAGAGTCCGTAGTATTTTATTTGTGGTGACCGAGATAAGCGCGGGCGAGCGGCCCCCGACCCTGCTGCGGCGGCACGCGGCGGGCACGGACAGTGCGCGCAGTGTGCTGTTCACCGTGCTGGGCGAGCTGGTCCTGCCGACCGGCGGTGAGGCGTGGACGTCGGCCTTCATCGACGTGTTCGGCCGCCTGGGGGTCGAGGAGAAGGCGGCCCGGCAGGCGCTGATGCGCACGGCAGCCGATAACTGGCTCAGCTCCGAGCGGGTCGGCCGGCGCACGGTGTGGCGGCTCACCCCGGCCGCCGAGCGGCTGCTGCGGGACGGTACCGAGCGGATCTTCGGCTTCACCGCGGTGGCCGGGGACTGGGACGGCCGGTGGACGATCGTGATCGCGCGCACGCCAGAGACGGAGCGCGCCGCCCGGCACATGATCAGGACCAGGCTGCGCTGGGCCGGGTTCGGCAACGTCATGCCCGGGGTCTGGCTGAGCCCGCGTAGCGACCGGGCCGGGGAGGTCAAGCAGATCCTGGCGGAGACCGGGCTGCCGGACGGCTACATGTTCGCGGCCGAGTACCAGGGCGGCAGCTCGCTGGCCGCCATGGTGGGAAACGCCTGGGACCTGGCCGAGCTGGCCCACGAGTACGACGAGTTCACCGCCGCGTTCGCTGCGGACGTCAGCCCGGATCCGCTGGTACGGGTCATCGAGCTGGTGCACGCCTGGCGCCGGTTCCCGTGGATTGACCCGGGCCTTCCGGCCGAGTTCCTGCCCGCGCCGTGGAGCGGGACCGCGGCCGCCGCGCTGTTCACGCGGCGGCACGCCGCCTGGGCCGATGAGGCCATCGCTGAGTGGAAGCAGCTTCTGACTGGCCCGTAAATGGCCGTGGTACGCCGTGGTACGCACAGCTATGCTGGTTGCATGACATCCGCAAAAGACCAGCCTACCGACGTAAGCGTCCGGCAGTTCGTGGCCGACTCCGGCTCGGTCACACGCGGCCTGCGGCACGGCCGCACTTACACCCTTACCCTCAACGGTGAGCCGCTGGCCAGGATGATCCCGATCAGGCGCCGGCAAGCGGTTCCCAAGGCCGAAGTCCTGTCCATCTTTGCTAGCGCCCCCGTCATCGACGCCGGCGAGCTGACCGCCGACCTCGACGCGGTGATCGGGCAGGACCTGCGCGATCCGTACCAAGGCACTGGCCAGTGACTGCCCACGAAGCCGGCGTCCTGGACACAAGCATCATCGCGGCCCTGAAGTTGTATGACCTCGCAGATCTGCCCGACACTTTCTTGATCACCGCGGTTACGCTCGGCGAGCTGTCCTACGGTCCTCACGCGACCGACGACCCGCTCAAACGAGCTGCGCGCGTGGCCGTCCTGCAGCACGTCGAAGCCACCTTCGACCCGCTTCCCTACGACCACGAAGCGGCCAGGCTCTATGGCCAGCTCTGCGCTGCCGTCCGCGCGGCGGGTCGCCAGCCCCGGACCCGCGCCGGTGACCTGATGATCGCCGCCACCGCTGCTAGCAACGGGCTACCGCTCTACACCGCGAATCCCGCGGACTTCCGCGGTACGGAGACACTAGTTGAACTGGTCGCAGTTCCGGGTAGGCCCAACGATCTCTGAGGACGAACCGGCACAAGCACCTCAGGACGAACGCAGGCCGCGGCGGAGCGCGGTAAGGCGCTAGGCGGCGGCACTGAAGGTGGCAGAGCTCAACATGCCGCCGGGCTGTTCGCCCGGCGGCACACTGAATGGTCCGGCGAAGGTATCGCCGGTTGAAAGAAACCGCTGGCCCGGGCCTGACGCCCGGTCCCGGCTAGCTGGCGGTCAGGACCGCCTTGGCGGCGCTCTCGATCAGCTGGGCCACGTCGTCGGGGTGCGAGACCATGGCCACATGACTGGAGGCGATCTCGACGGTGGTGGCGCCCATGCGCTTGGCGAACTGGCGCTCGGCGTCCGGGGGAATGGCCTCATCGTTCTGCGCGACCATGAACCAGGTCGGGAATGACTTCCACGCCGGCACGCCCATCACGTCCTGGAGCGTCGACGCGGCCAGTGCCTGCTGCACCGCGTACATGACCCGGGCCTGGGCCGGGTCGAGGTCCGCGGCGAAATGCGCGACGAAGTCATCTTCCGGCAGCCACGCGAAACCCTGCTTGTCGATGTCCAGGTGGGCCAGGGCGGGGGTCGGGGGGCCCTGCGCGAGCAGGTCGCCGATCGATTCGCCCTGGTCCAGGCCGAACGCCGCAATATAGACCATGCCGGCGACGTTGGGCGCGTCGGTGCCCAGCGCGGTCATGATCTGCCCGCCGTACGAATGGCCAGCCACGACCGTCGGCCCGTCCTGGCGGTCCAGCACCTGCCGCAGCCGGGCGACATCGTCGGCCAGCGAGGACTCCGGGAACTGCGGCGCCGTGACGTTGTAGCCGCTGGCCTGCAGGCGCTCGATGACCGCGCTCCAGCAGGAGCCGTCGGCCCACGCCCCATGCACGAGGACAATATTGGGTTGACCAGTCATCCGGTATTCCTTTCGTGGGACCTTCCGGAAGCCCAGAAAGGATTTACTCGGGGCACGCGGCGGTCGGCTTGGGGCCAAATTCAGCGCCCATGCACTCTCAATATTCACCGGGAATTCACGGGATTACCGCAGACATTCAAGTTGGTGAATAGAAATGGTGCTAAGCGGGTTTTTCCCCTGATTGTCCCACTGTCGCATTATTGCCGGTAAATAGCAAGCTCACGCCCCGGATGCCCGCAGGGCGCGATCAGTGCAGGCCGCCCCGCAGGGCGGTGGCCCGGCTGACAGCGGCGCTGAAGGTGGCCCGGTCCAGCTGCCCGCCGTCCAGGGCCGTGGCCAGCGCGGTGACGACCGACTGCCCCTGGCCCGGGTCCTGCGCCGAGCACAGCAAAAGGTCCATGCCAGCCTGGGCGGCGAGCAAGGCCCGCTGGCCGTAGCTGCCGAATCTGGTCAGCGCCTTCGCCTCGATGGCGTCGGTGATGGTGACGCCCTTGAAGCCGAGCCGGCCGCGCAGCTCGTCCTGGATCACCGCCGGGGACAGCCCGGCCGGGTGGCTGGCATCCAGCGCCGGGTAGACGGCCCAGGACGCCATGATGAGCTTGACCCCGGCGGCGATAGCGGCCGGGTAGGGCACCTCGTCCTTGCCGCGCAGGCTGGCCAGCGACACGTCCAGGGTGACTGGCCGGGCGTCGGTGTTCTGCGACGTGGCAGCCGAGCCCAGGCCCGGGAAATGCTTGGCTGTCGCAGCCACGCCGGCCTTCTGCTGGGTGGTGATGAAGGCCCGGCCGCAGCTACTCACGGTGGCAGCCTTGCTGCTGTAGGACCGCTGGTACTGATCGATGAAGTTGCCGGCCTGGTAGAACACGTCCAGGACCGGGGCCAGGTTGACGTTCATGCCCACCCCGGCCAGGTTACGGCCCGCCCCGGTGCCGGCCGAGCTGGCCGCCGCGGCCGGGTTCGCGGCCGCCCCGATCTGCTTTTCCGCCATCGCGGGCGCGCCGGGAAGCCGCCGGACCTCACCGCCCTCCTGGTCCGTCATCAGCAGCAACGGAGCGGCGACCGGGCTCTGCCGCTGGGCCTGGCGCAGCTGCCGGATGACCGCGGCGATCTGGGTCTCGCTGGAGATGTTCCCGCTAAAGAAGATGACGCCGGCCGCCTGGCCCGCGCGGATCTGCTGCAGCAGGGCCGACGGCACGGTCAGGCCCGGGTAGGAGAAGATGACCCGCTGGCCGGCCAGCTGCCGCGAGGTCAGCGGCTTCGCGGCGCTCTCAGCCTGGCCCTGACCCTGGGCCTGGGCCGGCCCGGTCCCGGACAGGGCACCGGCCAGCGGCGCCGCCGCCCCCGCCGCGATCGCCCGCTTGAGCACGCCCCGGCGGTCCATCCCACGATCCACGATCACCCTCCGTCTGATCCGATTACATTAAGTGACCTCCTGCCCAGCGGGACCCCGCGCCAAGCGCGATCAGGAGGCCGAGCTTGAGCGCAGGATCAGGTGGGTGGGCAGCCGCTGCTCCGGCGGGTGATCACCGAGGCGAGCCTGGCCGTCCCGGCGGCAGTACCGCGTCGCCGAACAGCGGGCACTGATCCAGGTCTGGGCATTGGCACCGGGCGGCGTTCTCGAGCCAGTCGCGGACCAGCAGGCTACGCTCGATCAGGGCCGTGATCTCCGGGAGCTTGCGGCCGGCCACCTCGCGAAGCCGCTCGGTCGCGGGCTGGTCACCGGGCGAGGCCGCGAGCAGGACCCTGATCTCATCCAGCGTCAGGCCCGCGCGCTGCCCGGTCTCGATAACCGCCAGCGTGCGCACGGTGTCCGTGCCATAGACGCGCCGACCGTTTACCCGGCCCGCCCGCGGGAGCAGCCCGATCTGCTCGTAGTAGCGGACCGAGGACGGGCGCCTGCCCGTCATCTGGGCCACTTCGCCGATGGTTAGTGCGGGAGTTGACATCAAGGCGACTTTAACAACGACGATGGCAGATCAGGAGGCCCACCATGACCGCACCACAAGACCCCGTCGTCTGCACACTTACCCCGGCTGACCTAGCCGCCCAGGCGAGGCGATGGGAGGAGCTCATGGGCCGGGCCATGACCGCGCGCACGGAGACCGAGTGCGGCCTGCGCATCTGCTTCCGTCCCGAGGCCGGGGATAAATTGCGCGCACTCGTCGCCGCAGAACGTGAGTGCTGCCCTTGGGCGGCCTGGACAATTGAAAGCAATCCGGCGACGCTCGTGCTCGAGGTGAAAGCAACGGCCGAAGGCATCACTGCCCTGCACGCCATGTTTACACCGCCGCGCTAGTGTTATGACGGGTGTTTTGCTTTAGTTTTGGTAATGGGCGCGGGACAATGGCGCAGGCCGAATTGTGTGCGCGTGCTGACGGTGCCCGATTGTGACCCGGAACTGGGTGAGGCGCTGGAGCGGGCCAGCAGACCCGCGCGAGATAACAGGGTGGCGCCAGAAGTCTGTCAATCTGTTTCGGGGAAGGTTCGGGGTAGTCCGAAGCGCGTCATGACGTCGGTGGTGAAGCCGGTGATGGCGGTGATGTGGTCGCCGGCGGTGGTGATGACCAGGAGGGCGTAGGCGCGGTAGACACTGGCGTGGGGGTCGGCCAGGTACAAGCCGAAGGCGGGCTGGCCGTTGGCGCGGGTGGGTACCACGCGGTAGGTGCGGCCGGGGCGGAAGGTGGCGGCGGCGAAGAAGCGCTGGGCTACTTCGATGCCGCGGTATTCCAGCATGGCCGGGGGCATGGAGAGTCTCACGTCGGTGACGAGCAGGTCGATCAGGGCGTCCAGGTTGGCGCGTTCCAGGGCGTCGGTGAGCCGGGCGACGAGCCGGTGTTCGGCGGCGGTGTCGGGTTGGCGTGCAGGTCTGCGGCTGCCGTTGCCGCTGCTACCGCTGCCGGTGCTGCTGGAGTCGGCGAGGTGGTCGTCGACGGTGGCACGGGCGCGTTTGAGGGCACTGTTTACGGCTTCGGCGGTGGTGCCGAGCATCTGGGCGACTTCGGCGGCGTGGTAG
>JBAPYC010001337.1:0-7246 GCA_049284535.1 Streptosporangiaceae bacterium | reverse complement strand
GCGTGGCGGCGCCGGCCGGACGCTCCCGGTCGGGGCCGCTGTTCTGGTCGGCCGGGCGGGGGCCGCCGCTGGCATCCCCGGCGGCGATGGTCTTGGCCGTGGCCTGATCCACCTCCTCTTCCAGGCTGGGCCGCGCATTCTCGGCCGCGACCATGCCGGACACCCCGTCCAGGATGTCGGTCAGCCGCTTGAGCGTCTCGTTGTGCCGGGTGGAGAGCAGGTTCAGCCGTCGCTCGGCGCCGTCGTGGATGGCGGTGGCTCGTGCCGTCGCCTCGTCCAGCGCCTTCTTGGCCTGTGCCTTGGCGCTACTCAGCGCGGTCTCCGACTTCTTCCGCGCGTCGTTTGTGGTGCGTTCGGCCTCGGCCCGGGCTGCGGTGACCGTCTTCTCCGCCTCGGCCCGCGCGGAGGTGATGGCCCGCTCGGCCTGCTCCTGGGCCGCGGTGAGCATGCGCTCGGCCTGCTCACGCGCCTCGGCCCGGTACTTCTCGGCCTCCGTCTGGGCGTCGTTGCGCTGCCGGGCGATCTCCTCGTGAGCCTTGGACTTCTGTGACCGGGCCTCGTCGTCGGCCAGCTTGAGGATCTGGGAAATCCGCTCGCTGACTTCCTCGTGGGCGGGCTTGGCCCCCAGGGCTTCCTGATGCGCCGTGGTCAGATCCCGCCGCAGCTCTTCGCTTTCGTCAAGGGCCCGGGCCAGACGCTGTTCCAGGTCGCGGATCTGGCCGCGGCAGCGGGCAATGAACTCGTCTACCTGGCGGCGGCTATAGCCGCGCATCTGCATCTCGAAGGCATCTTCATGGGCGAGGTTCGGCAGGAGATCAGCGTTGTCATTCATGGCTTCCCGAGTTCATTGTTGTCCGAAGTAGGCGGGAACGGTGCCCGGAGTCTAGCGGGCGGACTAGCAGCCGGATCGTCTGGGTGATCCGGCGGACCGCCACTCCTGTAGTATGCGTGCTCCCGACGTGCGGGACGGGGTGAATGCGTGCAGTACTCCGGTCTGTCCCGGTGGCTGCGTGACGGTAGCACTCTCCTGACCGCTTTCGTCCCCGTTTGTTAACGGACGAGCGTTTGTTACGGGTAATGAATGCTTTGATCCCAGGTGCCCCTGTGACGTGTGGGGCCTGCACTATCGGATTGACGGCAACTCTGCTGCGGATTCCCGGGATTGTTATCGCCTAGCTGGGTAAAACCGCACGTGAAGGTGGTAAGCGAATGGCCCGCTTGGGTCATGCGGAGGAGCAGTGTCGGCACGTAATCTAGGGCTCAAGCGAACGGAATCGCGATCAGCGCCGGAGGTGAGCACGATTCCCAGGCAGTTGGACCTGCGCGTCCACGACCGCGTCGCCCTCGACGAGATCGAGCTCTACGCCGAGGTGCTGAGCGCGGTCGCGACGGTGGACCGGCCGCTCACTGCCGCAGAGCTCGACGAGGCGCTTGGGATCCACGGCCGCTAGCGCGGCGGCTGTTCGCTAGCGCGGGCGCCAGCGCGATGCTAGCGCGGCGGCTGGCTGCCCGGCGGGCGGCGGTACATGGCGTCGGTCCTGGTGCGCTCGAAGCCCAGTCGCTGATACATCCGGATGGCCGGGGTGTTGTCCTCATCGACGTACAGCATGACCTGGCCCAGGCCCAGGTCCCGCAGGTGACGCAGCCCGACCAGGGTGAGCGCGCGGCCCAGCCCGCTGCCCTGCTCGGCCGGGTCGACTCCCACCACGTAGACCTCCCCGACCGGGATCTCACTGACCCGCCCGTCGTCCCCGCCGCCATCCTGCTCGCCGGCCGGATGGACCTTGGTCCAGTGGAAGCCGGTCATGTCCCCGTCGTGGGTGGCGACGAAGAACCCGGCCGGGTCGAACCACGGCTCGCGCTCCCGCAGGTCGAGGTCGTGCCGGGTCCACGCGCCCTGCTCGGGGTGCTTGGCGAAGGCCCGGCCGTTGAGGGCCAGCCACTCATCCTCGTCCTGACCCGGGACGAACGTGCGCAGCACGCGCCCCGGCGGCAGGACGGGCTCGTCCAGGGGCGCGTCGAGGGGCCGGCGCATCTGCCACAGTGCCCGGAAGCGCTCGAACCCGTGCTGGCCGGCCAGCCGGGTGGCGGCCGGCAGGTCGCCGTGCGCCCATAGCCGCAGCGGATGCCCGGCGGACGCCGTGATCAGCGCCTCCAGCAGCGAGCGGCCGATGCCCTGGCGGCGGCGCGCCGGATGGACGACGAGCTCACCGCTGGATTCCGCGTCCGCCCCCGGCGGGTCGAGGTAGGCATAGCCGACGATGTCGCCGCCGGCGGTCACCACGAAGTCCTGTCCCGGGCCGGGGTGGTCGCCGTCGTAGCGCAAGTGCAGCAGCACGTGCTCGGACAGCGGCCCGATCCCGTCGGCCGCGGTCGCGGCCTCCGCCAGCGCCAGCGTCCCGGCGACCTGCGGCGGGGTGAGCGCAGTGCTGGTGACCTGCCAGCCGGTCATCGACCGGCGGGCACGCCCTGGGTGGCCAGGTCCTGCTTGGCCCGGCCGCGCTCGTGGCTGGCCTTCTCGCTGCGGGCCTTGTCCGCGCCCGGGCCCCGCTCCGCCCGGTCGCCCTTGACCGGCACGAACCGGTACCCGACGTTGCGCACGGTGCCGATCAGCGCCTCGTGCTCCGGCCCGAGCTTGGCCCGCAGCCGCCGGACGTGCACGTCCACGGTGCGGGTGCCGCCGAAGTAGTCGTATCCCCAGACCTCCTGCAGCAGCTGAGCGCGGGTGAAGACCCGGCCCGGGTGCTGAGCCAGGAACTTGAGCAGCTCGAACTCCTTGAAGGTCAGGTCGAGCGTGCGGCCGCGCAGCCGGGCCGCGTAGGTGGCCTCGTCGATGGCCAGCTCGCCGGAGCGGATCTCGTCTGGCGCGTCGGCGACCGCGGCGATGGCGCGGCGGCCGATGGCCAGCCTGACCCGGGCCTCCACCTCGGCCGGGCCGGCCGTGGCCAGGATCACATCGTCAACGCCCCATTCCGCGTTGACCGCGGCCAGGCCGCCCTCGGTCACGATCGCGAACAGCGGGCAGTCCAGGCCGGTGGTGTGCAGCAGGCGGCAAATGCTCTTAGCGTGAGCGAGGTCACGGCGCGCGTCCATCAAGATGGCGTCCGCGGGCGGCGCTTCCACCAGTGCGGAAGCCTCGGCGGGCAGCACCCGGACCGGATGCAGCAGAAGGCCCAGAGCTGGCAGCACTTCCGAGGACGGCTCTAGTACGCCCGTGATCAGCAGCAGATCGCTCACTCGGTGGCACCTCCACTCGCCTGGTGCAATCGCACCTTCACTCCGTGACTCCTTGTATAAACAAACAAGGACCCGGGGGCAACACCGCCCGGGTCCGTCCAGAAGAGGATATCTCAAATGGCGAAAGTGACAATCCAGTACTGGGCCGCGGCCCGGGAAGCGGCCGGAGTCGAGACCGAACCGGTCGAGGCGGAGACCCTGGCGCAGGCCCTGGCGGAGGTCGTGGCCCGGCGCAACGGTGACGAGCGGCTGCGCTCCATCCTGGCCCGGTCATCGTTCCTGGTAGACGGCCTGGCCGCGGGCCACCGGGTGGCCGCGGACCTGGTCCTGGCGGACGCGGCCGTGGTCGAGGTGCTGCCGCAGTTCGCCGGGGGGTAGCCGGGCCTTCCGCCCAGGGTGGGCATTGGGTGTGTCTTGCGGCACACTGGGTGGATATCAGCGAGACGTGTCCGCAGGCGCACGTTCCGCTGACGCACGTTCCTTTAGGCGCGAACCGGCAGTCCCCCCGAGCGAGCGGGTGGGAGCGAGCGGGCGGGAAACAGACCATGAGCCAGCACGGACCGCCCGCTTTCCCAGGTGACCCACCCGCTTTCGGTGGCGACGGAGTGCCGGGAGAGAAATATTTTCCAGGTCAGTTGAACCACCCGGTTCCGCCGGACGTACCTCAGGGTGTGCCGAATGCGGGAATCACGCCCCGCCCGGGCCGGGTGGCAGACGAGTCGTTCGTCCGGGCTCTTTACGCCGAACACGGCGGAGCCCTGTTGCGCTACGCCCTCCACCTCACCGGCGGCGACCGGCAGCGTGCGGAGGACCTAGTGCAGGAAACGATCGTTCGGGCATGGCGCCATCCCGAGGCGCTGACCGACCGGCCGGCCCGGCCATGGCTGTTCGCCGTCGCGCGCAACCTGGCGGTCGACTCCTACCGCGCCCGGCAGGCCAGGCCGCCGGAAACCGGGCAGGCGGCGCTCGAACTGCTGCCCTCGGCCGACGACGCCGACCGCACGCTCGAGTCATGGGCCGTCGCGGACGCGCTGGCCTCGCTGCGGCCGGACCACCGCCGGGTCATCGTCGAGACCTATTACCGGGGCTGCTCGGTCGCGGAGGCGGCGGCCACGCTGGGCATACCGCCAGGTACCGTGAAATCCCGGACCTTTTACGCATTGAAGGCGCTGAAGCTGGCGCTGCAGGAACGAGGACTGGCGCCATGACCCCGACATGGGAATGCGCGGACGCCAGGATGTCGCTGGGCGTCTATGTGCTCGGTGCCATCGATCCGGCCGAGCGGGCCCTGGTCGACGCGCACCTGGCCACCTGCCGGGACTGCCGGGACGAGCTGGCCGGCCTGGCTGGCCTGCCCGCCCTGCTGGCCCGGGTGGATCCGGACGAGATCAGCCGGATCTGCGCGGACGACACGGTCCAGACCCCGTTCGAAGACTCCCGGGCCGAAGACTCGCGGGCCGAAGACTCGCGGGCCGAAGATTCGCGGGCCGAAGACTCGCGGGCCGAAGACTCCCGGGCCGAAGACGAGCCGCCGGCTGAGCTGATGGGCACGGTGCTCGACCTGGCCCAGGCCCGGCGGCGCCGGAACCGGTGGCGGGCTGCAGCCGCGGCCGCGGCCGTGGTGGTCATCGCGGGCGGCCTGGCCGGCGGCCTGAGTGCCACCGGCAGCGGCAGCAAGACCGTGGCCGTCCCGCTGTCGGTGGGCGCGGCGAAGTGGGAAACCGTGCAGGCCACCAGCGCTACCACTGGAGCCACGGCGTCGATCTCCTACTCCCGCGAGCTGTGGGGCGACTCGTTCGAGGTCCTGGTCGACCACATCCCGGTGGGGACCACCTGCGAGCTGTGGGTAGTCCATCCCGACGGCAGCCGGACCCAGGTCGCGGCCTGGACCACGGCGCGGGACGAGGGCAAGGTCTGGTACACCGGCTCGATGGCCAGCACGGCCAAGCCCATCGCTGAGTTCCAGATCACAGCCGGGAACCAGGTCCTGCTGTCGGCCACCCCAGCCTGAGCCGGCCCGAGCCTGAGCCCAGCGGGAATGTATGGCAGCGCGGGCGCGCTGACTACCGGTATGACCGGAGGCTTGATCGCCCTGGCTGCGGCGCTGATCGTGGCGTCAGCGGCCGGCCTGGTGCTGCGCCGCCGCGCGGGCCGCTTCCGTCCCGCCGGCCAGGCACGCACCACGCCCGTTCGGCCTGTTGCGGGGGATAGCGCGCCGGTGCCGCCCGGAACCGGGCGGGACGTGCTGACCGGGGAGGACCTCGGTGCCCCCCTCGGGCCGCGCGCCACGCTGGTGCAGTTCTCCACCGCCTTCTGCGCGCCGTGCCGCCCGACCCGGCAGATCCTGGCCCAGGTGGCCGGGATGGTTGACGGCGTGACCCACATCGACGTCGACGCGGCCGAACGGATGGACCTCGTGCGCCGGCTCAAGGTCAACAGCACGCCCACCGTGCTGGTGCTCGGCCCGGACGGAGCCATCGCCAGGCGGGCCGCCGGCCTGCCCCGCAAGGCTGACGTGATCGCGGCGCTCGGGACCGTGATCGAGCCAGACGTGCCCGCGCCCGGAGTCCCCGCCCCTGGAGTTACCGCGTCGGCGGGCGGGGAATGACCGTGCCGCTGCGGCCGGCAACAGCGGAAATAACCCCGGTCCTGGGAGTGACAGCCCGGCTGAGCCCGCATAGCATTCCGATCGTGACCTCCCGGACAGCGACGGCGCTGACCAAGCGGCGTGCGGTGGACTTCTGCCACGTCGCCACCGCCATCTGTCCGCGAGTCCTGCTGCCCTTATCCGCAGTTCTGGCCGGTGCCGCGCACTGCTCGCGGCGGCCGAACGCGCGCCGGGCGGCATTGTGACCGGGGAGGAATGCCCGCTCAGCGGCAGGAGTAAAGACCATGGAAATCGACCCGCGCGGTCCTCGTTTCAGTGCGGCTATCACCGTGATCGTGCTGGCGGTGGTGCTGGTCACCGGCAGCGTCTGGCTGCTGGCCGCGCAGCTGGTCGTCTTCGCGATCGGTGCGCTGGCCGGGCTGCGGTATCACCCGTACGGCCTGGTGTACCGGTACCTGATCCGGCCCCGGCTCGGACCGCCCGCACACACCGAAGCCGAGGCGCCGCCCCGGTTCGCGCAGGGCATGGGCATGGTCATCGCCGCCGCTGGGGTGGTCTGCTACGCCCTCGGGGCGACCACGGGCGGCATCGTGTTCACCGCGCTCGCGCTGATCGCGGCCTTCCTCAACGCCGCATTCGATATCTGCCTGGGCTGCCAGGTGTATCTGTTCATCCAGCGCAATCAAAGGGTCCGGCCGTCCGCCTAGCGGACGTGACCGGAGAAGGAGGAATATCCACATGAGCCGATCCGACGTCCTGGTGGACGCCGACTGGGCGGAGGCCCATATCGGTGAGCCTGGTGTCGTCATCGTCGAGGTTGACGAGGACACCAGCGCCTACGACAAGGGGCACATCCCGTCCGCGATCAAGCTCGACTGGAAGAAGGACCTGCAGGACCCGGTCCGCCGGGACTTCGTGGACCAGACCGGCTTCGAGGCGCTGCTGTCCGAGCGGGGCATCTCCAACGACGACACCGTGCTGCTCTACGGCGGCAACAACAACTGGTTCGCCGCGTACGCCTACTGGTACTTCAAGGTCTACGGGCACGACAAGGTCCTGCTGCTCGACGGCGGCAGGAAGAAGTGGGAGCTCGACTCGCGCGAGCTGACCAGGGACGTGCCGGAGCGCCCGAAGACCTCCTACACCGCCAAGGAGCAGGACTCCTCGCTGCGCGCGCTGCGGGACGAGGTCATCAGCGCCATCGGCAAGCGCAACCTGGTGGACGTCCGGTCCCCGGACGAGTTCACGGGCCGGCTGCTGGCCCCGGCGCACCTGCCCCAGGAGCAGGCGCAGCGGGGCGGTCACATCCCGACCGCCAAGAACGTGCCCTGGTCCAAGGCCGCCAACGAGGACGGCACGTTCCGCTCCGATGACGAGCTGCACGAGCTGTACGCCGACGAG
>JBAPYC010001336.1:0-7186 GCA_049284535.1 Streptosporangiaceae bacterium | reverse complement strand
CGCCTGAGCAGCGCGGCCGGGGCGCCGTGGTCGGCGCGCAGCCGCAGCAGGCCCGGCTCGTTGGTCCAGAACGCCTCGAAGTCGGCCGGGGCCAGCTTGTCCGCGATCAGGTGCATGGCGATGTCGTGCCGGACGTACTCCACCGCGACCAGGACCACGGCCGGGTCGTCGGTGTACACGCCCCAGGCGTCCTCGTTGACGATGCCGCCGATCACGGCCTGCTCCCGGTCGGCGGACACCACCAGCAGCCGGCAGCCCAGGTTCTCCAGCACCACCTCGGGCGTGGAGAACCGGTGCACGGTGGTCTGGCCGACTGGCTCCGGGTCGTCGCCGAACGAGACTACCGAAACCTCGACCCCCTCAGATTCGGCCCGCCGGGCCACGCCCTTCAAAGCCCTGATTTCCGCGGGCCAGCCCGAGATGAACACGTCCTTGCGCGCCGCGGCGACGACGTCTTCCGCCCGGGCCAGCAGCGATGCCCGGTCGGCCAGGCTGTGGACCAGGTGTACCTGCGGCGGCGAGGCCACCTCGGGCAGCGCCGCGCGGAGGGTGTCGATGGAATGGTCGAACTCCCGCCGCATCCGGTCCAGCAGCGAAGCCGGCGGCAGCGAGATGTACCCGACGCTGGCCTCGCCGGCCCGGACCTCGTAGGCCGCACCCCGCCCGACCAGCTTGGCCAGCGACTCGTACACGGTGCTCCGCGGTACCCCGGACCGCTTGGCCACCTCATACCCGTTCAGCGGGGAACCCGCGGCCACCAGCGCCACGTAGGCCTTGGCCTCGTAGCCGGACATCCCGAGGCGCTGCAGCTCCTCAATAACGCTCTGCTGTGACATCGGTTGCTCCGTCATCCGCTGTGGGCCGCTCCCCGGGACGTCATTACTCTAGTCACGCATGGACGAAGGCCGGGTTATCGACGTGCACGCCCACGCCGTGCTGGAGCTCAGCCTCGGCGCGGCCGGAGACGCCGGGCCGGAGCTGGGCACCCTGCCCGACGGCACCCCGTTCTACCGGGTCGGGGACTACACGCTGCGCGGCGTGCGCTACGCGGGGACCGCGTTCATGGACACCGACGTCCGGCTGGCCGCCATGGACGAGGCGGGCATCGACGTCCAGCTGCTCTCGCCGAACCCGCTCACCTACTTCGGCCGCCTGGACGCGGGCGAGGCCGCGGCCTACGCCCGCGCCCACAATGACGCCCTGGCCGCCCAGGCCGCCAAGCACCCCGGCAGGCTCCTGGCCGCCGCCCAGCTGCCGGTCCAGGACGTCAAGGCCTCGGTGACCGAAGCCCGCCGGGCCGTCCGCGACCTCGGCATGGTCGCTGCCTATATCGACACCGACCCGGCCGGCCGGAGCCTGGACGACCCGGATCTGGACCCGCTGTATGAGGCCCTGACCGACCTGGACGTCCCGCTGTTCGTGCATCCCAGCCCGCTGGGCGAGGACGGGCCGCCGGACGACCCGCGGGTGCGCCGCTGGGACCTGGACCTGATGTTCGGCTTCGCCCGGGACGAGACCCTGGCCGTCGCCGCGCTGGTGTTCGGCGGCGTGCTCGACCGGCACCCGGGGCTGGATGTCTGCGTCTCGCACGGTGGCGGCGCGGCCGCATTCCTGGCCGGCCGGTTCGCCCGGGCGGTGGACAAGCGCCCCTGGGCCAGCCCCCGGCTGCGCGAGCACGGCTTCGCCCATTATTACCGCAAGCTCTGGTTCGACACCCACGTACACGACGAGCAATCCCTGGCTCTTTTGGCCGAACGGGCTGGCCTCGAGCACCTCGTATTCGGCACCAACTTCGCGGGCTGGGACTCTGCCGCGACTCACGAAAGCACCGGCCACGACCCCGGCCCGCTCAGCCCCACCCTGTCCGCCACCCTGTCGGCCAATGGCGCCCGCCTGCTCCGCCTGGACCGCCGCAGCCAACCCAGCTAGGCCGGAGCGAACCCAGCTAGAACGCGTCGACCGGCTGATCCCCGTCGTAGACCTGCAGGGCCCCGGACGGGCAGCCTCGCGCCACCCGGATCAGCGCCTGGTCCGGCAGTTGCTCGCCGCCGGGGATGACCTCGGCCACCTCGTCGTCGTTGAAGCGGAACAGCTCCGGCGCGTCCGCCACGCACATCCCGGAGCTGATGCAGACGTCCTGGTCGACCTCGATCCGGTAGGCCATCGGGCGGTCCCTCCTCGGTGTCCCTCATCGGGCGATTCGTCAGTCGAGCAGCAGCATCAATCCATCAGCAACGGCTGCGCGGCCAGCTCGGCCTGCAGCGCGGCCAGCTCCCGACGGTACCGCTCCACGTTGCCCAGCTTCACCTGCTCATAACCCCGGATCACGTCGGGCAGCCCGGCGATCTTCGTCACCACCTCGTGGTTGCCCGGGCTCAGCTGGCCCAGCGCGTCTTCAATGGTGGCCTGGTAATCGGCGATCAGCTGCCGTTCCAGCCGCCGCATCCGGCTGTAGCCGAACACGTCCGCCGGCGTCCCGCGCAGCCGCCGCGAGGACCGCAGCACCCGGAACGCCGGCTTGAACCACGGCCCGAGCGCGACCTTGTGCTGCAGGCCCAGGGACCGCAGCACCGGGGGATGCAGCCGGTAGGAGACCCGGCTGCCCGGCCCGAAGGCCTCGGTCAGCTGCGCCTCGAACGCGGGGTCCAGGGCCAGCCGGGCCACCTCGTACTCGTCCTTGTACGCCATCAGCTTGTGCAGCGACCGGGCCACCGCCTCGGTCACGGCGCTTTCCCCGGGCACCGCGGCCGCCTCGGCCGCGCGGACCCGCTCGACGAAGTCCGCGTACTGCCGCGCGTACCCCTCGTCCTGATACCCGGTCAGGTCCGCGATCCGGACGGCGAGCAGCCCAGCCAGATCAGCGTCGTCCCCGGCCGCTGCATCAGCGTCAGCCGGGACGGCATCATCGCCGCCACCCAGCATGGCGCTCAGGCGGCCCGGGTCGGCGACGGCCAGCCGCCCCAGGCGGAACGCCTGCACGTTGGCCGCCACCGCTACCCCGTTCAGCTCGATGGCCCGCTCGATGGCGCTGGCGGCCAGCGGCAGCGCGCCGGCCTGGTAGGCCGCGCCGACCAGCACCATGTTCGCGTACTGCTCGTCGTCCAGACCCTGCCGGGCGATCGCGCCCGCGTCCAGGTAGGCGGCCCGCGCGGTGACCGCGTCCACCGCTGACCGGACGGCCGCCTGTTCCGGGAAGGTGACCGAGGTGTCGGTCACCATGGCCCCGGTCGGCGTCTCGGTCACCGAGATCACGGCCACGGTCCGGTCCGGGTCAGCGGCCTTGAGGTAGGTCCCGTCGGTGGCGACCAGGGCGTCGCAGCCCAGGTACAGGTCGCACCGGGACTCGCCCAGCTTGGAGGCCAGCTCGGCCGCGCCGGTGCTGACCGTCAGGTCGGAGACCACGGCGCCGCCCTTCTGCGCCAGCCCGGTCTGGTCCAGCGCCCGGACCTGCCGGTCCTCGATGACCGCCGCGGTGGCCAGCACCTGGGCCACGGTCACGATGCCGGTGCCGCCGATCCCGGTGATCCGCATCCGGAACCGGTCCGTGCCATCGGCGCCGAAGGCCGGTGCCGGGTCGGGCAGGTCCCCGGCCGCCAGCGGCGGCGGCAGCGCCCGTCGCTGGCCCCCCGGCTGCCGGTCCCCGGGCCGGACGGTCACGAACGACGGGCAGTCGCCCGCCAGGCAGGAGTAGTCCAGGTTGCACGAGGACTGGTGGATCTGGGTCTTGCGGCCGAACTCGGTGTCCACCGGGTGCACCGACAGGCAGTTGGACTTGGCCCCGCAGTCGCCGCAGCCTTCGCAGATCCGCTCGTTGATGACGACCCGCTGCGCCGGGGCCTCGGCCTTGCCGCGGCGGCGCTTGCGGCGTTTTTCCGCCGCGCACTCCTGGTCATGGATGAGCACGGTCACCCCGGGCACGCTGGCCAGCTCTTTCTGCACGGCCAGCAGGTCGTCGCGGTGCCGGATCTGCGTCCCGTGCGGCAGTGACTGGGCCCGGGTCCGGGCCGGGTCGTCGGTTGTCACGACGACCTTGACGGCGCCTTCGGCCTGCAGCAGCCGGACCAGGCTGGGCAGGGCCAGCCCGCCGGCCGGGGTCTGCCCGCCGGTCATCGCCACCGCCGAGTTGTACAGCAGCTTGTAGGTCACGTTCAGGCCGGCGGCCACCGAGGCCCGGATGGCCAGGCTGCCGGAGTGGAAGAAGGTGCCGTCGCCGATGTTCTGGATGTAGTGCTCGCGGTCGCTGAACGGGGCCAGGCCGATGAACTGCGCGCCCTCCCCGCCCATCTGGGTCACCCCGACGACCTGGCCGACCCGCTCGGACGGCATGAACATCACCATCGCGTGACAGCCGATGCCCCCGCCGACGAGCGCGTCCGGATCCGCCTGGGTCGAGGAGTTGTGCGGGCAGCCGGAGCAGAAATACGGCGTGCGGGGCAGCAGTGCCAGCTGCAGCTTCTCCCGCCGTGGCCGGTTACGGAACGCCCGCACCGCGGGGATATCCCGCCGGTCCAGGGCCCGGGCCAGCCCGGTCGCGACCGCGTCGGCGTCGAGTTCGCCGGCCGTGGCGAACAGCGTGTTCCCGGCCGCGTCCCGCTTGCCGCGCACCGCCGGGGCCTGAGCCCGGCCGTACAGGATGTCCTTGACCGAGGTCTCCAGGAAGGCGCGCTTCTCCTCGACCACGATGATCTCGTCCAGGCCGGCCGCGAACTCGCCGACGATGTCCGGCTCCACCGGCCAGATCATGCCCAGCTTGAGCAGCCGGATCCCGTACCGCTCCAGGTCCGCCTCGTCCAGGCCCAGCACGGCCAGGGCCTCGCGCAGGTCGAAGTAGGTCTTGCCCGCCGCTACCAGCCCGATTCGGTCACCCGGGCCGCTGCGCACGATCTTGTTGAGCCCGTTCAGCCGGGCGTACTCCAGTGCCCGGGGCAGCCGCACCATGTGCAGGGTGCGCTCCAGCTCGGCCAGGTCCGCGCCGAGCAGCCGGGCCGATGGCTGGTGCGTGCCGTCCCCGCCCGCGGGCGTGATCCGCCCGGGGTGGACCCGCGCCGTGCTGGCCCCGTCCGCCACCGCCGTGGTGATCTTCATCGCACTCCACGTCCCGGTGAACCGGGACAGGTAGTGCGCGTGCAGCCCGAAGTCCAGCACGTCCTGCGAGTCGCCCGGGTACAGCGTGGGCATGCCCAGCTCGGCCAGGGCCGGCTCGGACGCGCACGGCAGGGTGGAGGACTTGGCCGCCGGGTCGTCGCCGGCCAGCGCGACCGCACCGCCGCGCGGGTCGGTGCCGATCAGGTTGGCGTGCCGCAGCGCGTCCGTGGCCCGGTCCAGGCCGGGCGACTTGCCGTACCAGACGCCGGCTATCCCGTCGGTGCGGATGCCGCTGACCTTGCCGGTCAGCTGGGTGCCCATGACCGAGGTGGCGGCCAGCTCCTCGTTCACCCCGGGCCGGTGCACGATGTCGAGTTCGCCGAGCAGGTCCGTCCGGCGGCTCAGCTCCAGGTCGTACCCGCCCAGCGGCGAGCCCTCGTAGCCGGACACGAACGTGCCCGACCTCAGGCCCCGGGCCCGGTCCTGCCGGGCCCGGTCGAACAGCACCCGCACCAGCGCCTGCACGCCGGTCAGGTACACCGTGCCCCCTTCGCGCAGGTAACGGTCGGTCAACGTCAAGTCCATCTGTCATCCGCCTCTTCGCCGGCCCGGTGAGCCGTCTGCCCATCGGCAACGCGAGAATCGTGTGCAAAGTTGCCAAACGATAGGCATACGAACCACTCCAGGGTCAACTCCCCCGGTGCCGGATCGGGCCGTTGGCCCAGTGGTCCGGGGGAGTCCCACGCCATCGTGGGCCACTGGCCCAGGCAGCCGGGTTAACAGCTCGCCTAGTCAACAGGCAGCTCAAGAGGCAGCCCAGTAGATAGCAGGGAGGCAGCATGGCCGGTCCGCTGGACCCGCTGGATCTGGCCGTGCTGCGGATCCTGGTCGAGCAGCCCCGGCCCGGCGTGCGCGAGTACGCCCGGCAGCTGGGGGTGGCGCGCGGCACGGTCCAGGCCCGGCTGGACCGGCTGCAGCGCGACGGGGTGCTCACCAGCTACCGGCCGCACATCTCGCCGGCGGCCATGGGCTTCGCCGGCCTGGCCTACGTCCGCCTGCACCTGGCTCAGGGCATGCTCGATGAGACGAGCCGGCTGCTGGCCGAGATCCCCGAGGTCCTGGAGGCCAACGCCATCGCCGGGGAGGGGGAAATGCTGTGCCGGGTGGTGGCCCGGGACAACGCCGACCTGGAGAAGGTGGTGCAGCGGATCCTCGCCGTGCCCGGCGTCATCCGCAGCCGGACCGAGGTGGTTCTCAGCCGCCGGATCGAGCCGCGGATCACGCCGCTGATCGAGAAGCTAGCCCGCGAGACCTGAACGGCCCCGGGTTACGATCGGCGGATGTCATCCCGCGATCTCGAGGACCGGGTGCGGATCCTGGAAGACCAGCAGGCCATCCGGGACGTGCTGAGCCGGTACGCCCGCGGCGTGGACCGCTGCGACCTGGGCCTGCTCAAGTCGGCGTACCACCCAGACGGGTACGACGACCACGGCTTCTTCAAGGGCAACGCCTGGGAGTTCGCCGACGCCCTGCTCGCCACCCGGGCCGCCGACCTGGACTTCTCCAGCCACGCCATCTCCAACGTCCTGATCGAGCTGCGCGGCGACGAGGCCGACGTGGAGTCCTATCACCTGGCCTTCCAGCGCCGCCGCGGCCAGGATGAGATCCAGCTGTTTGCCGGGCGCTACCTGGACCTGTTCCAGCGCCGGGACGGCGCCTGGGCCATCTTCCGCCGGACCGTCGTCTACGACTGGAGCCTGATGACCCGGCCGACCAGCCAGTCCCGGCTGCCGCTGGATCAGTTTGCCCACGGCGGGGTCTACCCCGGCGACCCCGTTTACCAGCGCTCCTCCTAGGCCGGCCAGCCGGCGCCGCTGCTGGTACCGTGCTGACCGGCGTCCCGGCAGGAGGTCTGGCATGGATCTGGGTATCGGCGGCAAGCGCGCGGCGGTAGCAGCGGCCACCGGCGGGCTGGGCTACGCCTGCGCGCAGGCGCTGGTGGCCGAGGGCGCCGAGGTGATGATCTGCGGGTCGGACCCGGGCCGGGCCGAGGCCGCGGCCGCCCGGCTCGGTGGCGGCACCCGCTGGACCGTCGCCGACC
>JBAPYC010001335.1:0-2291 GCA_049284535.1 Streptosporangiaceae bacterium | reverse complement strand
GCGGTGACCGCGGCGACCGAGGCCGCCACGTCCTACCTCGCGGCCGGGGGCGCCGCCCGCTACACGGCCCGTACCCGGGCCGCCGCGGTGACCCTGTCCCGGCCCGTCATTGCGCTGGCCGCAGACCGAAGCCAGCCGGCGGGAGCGGCCGAGCTGGCCCGGCGGGTCCGGGCGGCGGGCGGTACCGTGGTCGCCACCGGCGGCTGCTTCGACCTGCTGCACGCCGGCCACGTCAGCCTGCTGCAGGCGGCCCGCACGCTGGGTGACTGCCTGATCGTCTGCCTCAACTCCGATGCCTCGGTGCGGCGGCTCAAGGGCGACGGGCGGCCGCTGAACCGCGAGGCCGACCGGATCGCCCTGCTCTCCGCGCTGGACTGCGTGGACGCGGTCACCGTCTTCGTCGAGGACACCCCGTGCGCGGTGCTAGACCAGATCCGGCCTGATATCTGGGTCAAGGGCGGCGACTACGACGGCCGTGACCTGCCCGAAGCGGTCCTGCTGGAAAACTGGGGCGGCACGGCGGTGACCGTTCCCTACCTGAGCGGCCGGTCCACCACCCGGCTGCAGGCAGCCCTGGCCGACGAGCTCTGACCATGGCGCCGCGCATCCTGCTGCTGCGAGCCCTCGGCCTGGGCGACTTCCTGACCGGGGTGCCCGCCTACCGGGCGGTCCGCCGCGCCTTTCCCGGCCACCGGATCGTGCTCGCCGCCCCGGCGGCGCTCGCGCCGCTGGTGCCGCTGACCGGGTCGGTCGACGAGCTGCTGCCCACCGGCGAGCTGCAGCCCGTGGCCTGGTCCGGGGAACCCCCGGATCTGGCTGTCGACCTGCACGGACGCGGCCCGGCGAGCCACCGGCTGGCCGCCGACCTGCATCCGCGGCGGCTCATCGTGTTCGGGGGCGAGCACGCGGGCGGCTTCGACGGCCCGGTCTGGCGGGCCGACGAGCACGAGGTGGCTCGCTGGTGTCGGCTCTTGCGGGAATCGGGTATTCCTGCGGACCCCGGTGACCTGCGACTAGCCCCGCCGCCCCGCCCGGCGCCCGTGTTCACCCTCCTGCACCCGGGGGCTGCGGCGCCCGCTCGCCGCTGGCCGGCCGACCGCTTCGCCGTGGTGGCCCGGCGGCTCACGTCTGGCGGTCATAACGTCCGGATCACCGGCTCCGCGGCCGAGCGCGACCTGGCCACGCGGGTGGCCCGGCTGGCCGGGCTCACCGCGGAGCACGTGCTGGCTGGGCAGACTTCCCTGGCCGACCTGGCCGCGCTGACAGCGGCGGCCCGCCTGGTGATCTCGGGCGATACCGGCCTGGCCCATCTCGGCGCGGCCTACGCACGGCCGTCGGTGACGCTGTCCGGTCCCGTCCCGCCGTCCGAATGGGGACCGCCGGACCACCCGCGCCACCAGGTGCTGTGGGAAGGCAAGCCGGGCTACCGCGGCGATCCGCACGGGGCGCGGGCCGACCCGGCCCTCCGCGCGATCACGGCGGACGCGGTAGGCCGGGCCGCCGACGCGGCGCTGCGAGCCGGGTCATTAGGAGGACGGCCAGCCTGCCGGGCGTTCGGCGCCGACTATCACCTCGACGAATGGGGGCGCCGGGTGTTCGCGCACACCTCGCCGGTCTACGTCGCCTGCGGCGGCGACTGGGACCATGACCGACCTCGAGGGCATCCGCTACATCCGCACCATCGTCGAGGGCGCCCGCGACTACGTCCGGCACACCGCGGTCCGCAGGTCGGACCAGGTCACGACCCACCGCCACGGCGAGGCCAACCACCTGACCTGGCTGCAGTGGCCATTCGACGAGGCCCTGCGCGCACTGGACGAGCGCAGCGGCGAGTGAGCTCGCAGCGACCCGGCCCGGCGGGAAGTGCGGCGCGATCGGGGCAGGAACCTGTCGATTGCGCAATCGACACTAATAGGCAGGACGAGCCGGCATGCGGCTGGTCACTCCCTCTCGACCGCATACGGGAGTGGTCTGTTAGATCGTCGGCTCCCAAGAGGGCATTCGGAAGACCCAGGACTTGGACTGGGACTTGGCCTACTGCCGAATCTGGCCCTGCATGAGATAAAGGCGGCGCCGCTGGCCCGGCGTCAGCGGCGGGATCCGCCTGGGGAGCCCGGTCCGCCGCGCGCCGGGCTACAGCCGTGGGGCGCAGGCCACGGACAGCTCACAGGCCGCGTGCTGACCTGAGCTGCGCAGCCGTCATCGTCGGCGCCGGTCGTGCAGTTCGCCGGTACCGAGTCACTACCGTTCCCCTGCCCGGACCCACACCGACACGTGGGCAGGTTCCAGAG
>JBAPYC010001334.1:0-2947 GCA_049284535.1 Streptosporangiaceae bacterium | reverse complement strand
GTCTATGCATGAGTCTATTGTAATAGCGGCGCGAGCAGCTAGGCCAGCGCCAGGCCCAGGGCCGCGGGTAGGGCAGCGGCCCGCGTCTCCTCCCTGTCTCCCCGATAGATCCCCTGTCACTGTCGTGACGCCCGGCGCGAGGAGGACGGTCCGGTCAGAGACGCAGGCGCGGTCACCGGTGAGAAGATCAGCTGGATGCAGCCATCTGAGATTCAACGCGCACTGGCTGCGGCTATGTCGACCGCATCGGCGCTTGGCCTGGCCGTCGATGACGCGATCGTTCTGCATAATTCGAACAAGCTCACTGTGCGCCTGCTGCCTTATGACGTCGTTGCCCGGGTCGCGCCAATAGCGCATCAGGTCGCACGGTTCGAGATCGAGCTTGCCCAGCGGCTCGCCGAATCCGAGAGCCCGGTGGCTGTTCCAGACCCCCGAGCAGAGCCGCGCGTCTGTGAGAGCGATGGTTTCGTCGTCACGCTATGGACCTACTACAAGCCGGCGATATCCGGGAAGGTCTCACCAGCCGACTACGCGAATGCGCTTGAGCGATTGCATACCGGCATGCGCAAACTCGATCTCAGGACGCCGCACTTCACCGATCGAGTGAAGGAGGCTCAGCACCTTGTGGAGACCACTCACCTCACCCCGGACCTTGCCGACGCGGACCGGAAGCTTCTCGTCACTACGCTACGGAGCCGAAGACAAGCGATCGTCGACCATGGCGCTGCCGAGCAGTTGCTGCACGGCGAGCCGCACCCAGGCAACGTGCTCAGCACGAAGTCCGGACTGTTGTTCATCGATTTCGAGACGTGTTGCCGTGGGCCGGTCGAGTTCGACCTCGCCCATGTCCCCAAGGATGTGAGCGAGCGCTATGCCGACGCTGATCAAGACCTGCTGAGCCAATGCCGAGCCCTTGTTCTTGCCATGGTCGCCGCCTGGCGCTGGGATCCGGGCGACCAGTTCCCGGATAAACAACGAGCAGCTCGTTCACTCCTCAGGGCTCTGCGCATGGGTCCACCGTGGCCTCCGCTCGACGTCGTGATGCGCCGACCGGATGGTCCGTAAGGGGCTCCTACCATTAGACGCTCACGACTGGTACACCTGTCATACAGAGAAAACACAGGGCAAGATGACGGCTCAGCCGATGCACGCCAGATGCCGGACGAGAAGACGGAAGGAAACGGCCTGAGCGTGGTGCCCGGATCGTCGCTCAATCCTCAGCCGGTTTCTTCCTGGTCATAGCTTTTCGGCGCCTCGGGATGAACACCCACATCGCTGCGGCGGCCGCGAAGCCCACAAGCCCGCTGGCAACGACGCCAGCCGCCAGTCCGGCGACGGCAGTAACGCCGGAAAGAATCAACGGCCCGATGCCCTGCCCCGCATCGGACAGCTCGCGCCACAGGCCGAGAAACGTCGGGCGCCCGATCGCCGGGGAGACGTCGGACGACAGCGTCATGACGATGCCTGAGCCGATCCCGTTGCCGAACCCCATGATCATCGCGGTAAGGGTGAGGGTGACCGCGGCGTGGGTCAGCGGCATGACGACAAACGAGATACCGAGGACGACCGCGCAAGGCACGGCGACCCAGCGGCGCCCGTGGAGATCCATGACCTTGCCCGCAGGATAGAAGGTCATGACGTCGACAAGCCCGGCGATGCCGTAGATGACCGAGCTCGCCGTGGGAGACAGCCCGATGTGCGCCGCCCACAGCGGGATAACCACCTGCCGCGTCTGCCTGATGGCCGATAGCAGCACGACGCCCATTCCCAGGGTGAGGAAGGTGCGCCAGTAACGCTTGAAGATGCCCCGCGTCGTCACCTGCGCCGCCGCGGCCCTGACCTGATCGCTTTTTTCAGGTCAGGCACTCTATAGACGATGGCCGCGGCCCCGGCCATGGCAGCCAGGCTGACGTAGTAGGCACCAGGTACCCCCCGCAGTTCCTCCGCGCCGGCGCCGAGGAAAGGGCCGACGAACATCCCGATACGGAGCACGCCGCCGAGGGTTGACAGCGCCCGGGCCCGCATCTCCGGCGGCACCGTCTCGGTCAGGTACGACTGGCGGGCCAGGGTATAGACCGAGCTCGCCGCCCCCAGCAGGAGCACCCCAGAGCCGAAGACCACCAGCGACACCGCGCCGTGGCCGAGGTTGATCAGGCAGAGGATCAGGCCGGCCACGGCGATGGCCGCGGCTACAAGCATCGACTTCCGCTCACCGATCCGGGTGGCGAGGATGCCCGAGGGAATGTTGGTCACGATCGAGCCGATGCCGAGGAGCGCATTGATGAGGGCGGCGATGGCGGTGCTAGCGCCGCGGTCGATTGAGCTCAGCACGATGACCGGTATCATCGACCCCTCGGCAAGGCCGAACAATGTCGCCGGGCCGAACGCAGCCACAGCCACCGAACGCAGGCGGAATTCCTCAGCCGCCTCAGCTGATGTGCCGGTACTGCTCACTGCAGACAGAACATCGGATCATCACGGGCTCCCCCGTAGCCCGGTCGAAGACCAGCCAGCGGGGGTCGGTGGCACGTGCGGCCAGATCGGGCAGGCCGGAGAGGATCAAGTTAGTA
This sequence comes from Streptosporangiaceae bacterium, assembly GCA_049284535.1. Lineage (GTDB taxonomy): Bacteria > Actinomycetota > Actinomycetes > Streptosporangiales > Streptosporangiaceae > Palsa-504. Next base: position 377 of record JBAPYC010001334.1, on the reverse strand, counting down.
GGGAACTCAATCATCATGGTTATTCTTCTCCACGCTGTGGTCATTCCGTAACAACGTGAGTTCCTGGCGTGTCGCGTGCCAGGATGCTGGCATGAGCGCGAACGCGGATCTTTTAAGGCGGATGGGGCCGGAGCTGGAGCTGCTGGTTCCGGTGCTGGATGAGAAGGCCCGGCGGCTGGCGCTGGGCGCGGTGGCCCGGGCGGCGGGGGGCGGCGGGGTCACGGCGGTGGCCAGGCTGACCGGGGCATCGTGGCAGACGGTGGCGGATGGGGCGGCGGAGCTGGAGTCCGGGCAGGTCGCGCCGCAAGGGCGGGTCCGCCGCCCGGGCGGGGGCCGCAAGAAGCTCGCTCAGGCCGATCCCGGCCTGGTGCCCGCGC
>JBAPYC010001333.1:0-1590 GCA_049284535.1 Streptosporangiaceae bacterium | reverse complement strand
GCACCGCCCACCTCCGCTCCGCCCACCTCCGCTCCGCCGTCATCGGCCTCCGCGTCGCCCACCGCTTCCGCGTCCGCCTCGCCCGCAGCCCGGGCCTCCCAGCAGGCCGCCGCCCTGGGCACGGTCCTGACCTCCAGCGCGGCGGCCCGGACGATGCTGCACAACGCGGTCGGACAGGTCGAGGCGTGCAGCGACCTGTCCGGCGCGATCAGCCAGCTTCAGGGTGTGGTCAACCAGCGCAGCAGCGAGTACGGCCGGGCGTCGGCCCTGGCGACCTCGGCGCTCCCGCAGGGTGCGGCGGTGAAGTCGGAGCTGATGGCCGCGCTGAGCAGCTCCCTGACCGCCGACAAGGATTTCCTGACCTGGGCCCAGCAGCAGCAGGCAGACGGCTGTACGCCGTCCAGCCAGTCCAGCGCCTACAACGCCGCGTACAGCGCCAGCGAGACGGCCGATGCTGCCAAGCAATCGTTCGTCGACGTGTGGAATCCGGTCGCGGCCAAGTACGGCATCAGGCAGGACTCGGCGGACATGATCTGACCGGCCGTTGGCCTGACAGACCGGGAGGCTCAGCCCAGCGCGCTGCGGACGATCTTCCCGAGGTGGTTCCGCGGCAGGGAGCCGGTCTGGAACACCTGCTTGGGGCACTTGTAGGAGGCCAGCAGCGTCCGGGCGTGCGCGATGAGCGCGGCCTCGTCGAAGCCGTGCCCGTCGCGCAGCACCACCCAGGCCGTCACCTGCTCGCCCCAGCGCTCGTGCGGGCGGCCGGCCACGGCCGCCTCGGCCACGCCTGGGTGCTGCTCCAGGGCCAGCTCGACCTCACGCGGGTAGACGTTCAGCCCGCCGGTAATGATCATCTCCTTGGTCCGGCCCCGGATCACCAGGTGCCCGGTGGCCGGGTCCACGGCCCCGATGTCCCCGGTGCGGAACCACCCGTCCGCGGTGAACGAGTCCTGGGTGGCGTCGTCGTCGCCCCAGTACCCGGTGAACACCTGCGGGCCGCGCAGCTGGATCTCGCCGTCCGTCCCGAACCCGGGCTCTGGGCCGCCGTCAGCGGGCCGGATCCGGGCCAGCACGCCGGGCAGCGGCACGCCTACCGTGTCGCCGCGCGGGTCGCCGAGTGGATTGGACACGTCCAGGCCGCTCTCGGTTGTGCCGTACCTGACCAGCGGCAGGCGCCCGAGCAGGCTGGGCAGCCGCCCGGCCAGGGCGGGGCTCAGCGGGGCGGACCCGCACACGGCCACCCGCAGGTCCGCCAGCGAGGCGGCGGGCACGTCGGCGTCCAGCAACCCCTGGTAGATGGTGGGCACCGCGAACAGCACGCTAGCGCGGTGAAGGCGCGCCGCCTGGACCAGGTCGCCCGGGCTGAAGCGGGACCGGACGTGCGCCGTGCCGCCCGCGATCAGCGCCGCGTGCACCCCGCCCAGCCCGTGCTGGTGATACAGCGGAAGCGCGTGCACCAGCACGTCGTCCTCCTGCCAGCGCCACGCCGCCATGGCCGACCGGATCGAGACCGCGAGCTGGCCGTGGGTCAGCGGGACGCCCTTGGGCTTGCCGGTCGTGCCCGAGGTGTAGGCGAGCAGCGCGGTGTCC
>JBAPYC010001332.1:0-2416 GCA_049284535.1 Streptosporangiaceae bacterium | reverse complement strand
GTGCTGGCCTGGGTCGGCGCACGGCGCCTGAGTCACGCGACGCCACCCTGGCAGATGACGCGTGACAGCTGGCGCAGCAGCCTGGCGGAGCTCAAGGTCAGCCCGCGGAAATGACCATACGGCGAGGGCCGGCGGCGGCCGAGGAACAGGCTGAGCTCGAGATGCTCCGCCGTGAGGCGGACGCGGCGGGACGTGAGATGGCCGCCAGCCTGGTCGCGCTGGCGGACCGGCTCGCCGGCTCGGCTCGTCCGGCAGCCCGGGCGGGCCACCGGCTAGCGGGAGCGATCGCCGTCCTCGTCGTGGTGACGGTGGCCGCCGTCAGCTGGCAGCGTCATCGCCGGCCCTGAGGCCAGCGAGCGCCGTCCTGAGCTCAGGGAGGCGAGGAGTGCGTTGTACCGGTCAAGGTCGGCGGCCGACCCTGGCCGCGTGCGGCCGCGGCCGCGGACCAGCCCGACAGCCAGGATCACCGCGAGCGCGGTCATCACCAGGTCACTTCCGGCGAACATGATCAGGCCACCCAGGTGCAGGTCGGCCAGCAGGGTCGGGCCCCATGTCCGGCCGGTCCGGGCGTAGGCCGGGAACAGTTCGCGCGGCATGAGCATGAGCGTGACGCCGACTAGGGTGTCCACGGGCATGGTGACCAGCAGCAGCAAGTAGCGGCCGAGCGGCGACAGCCGCCACCTGACCGGCTCCGAGCCGACGACCGGCAGGAAGAAGAGGTATCCGGTCACCAGGTACAGGGCGTGCTCGGCGTCGTGCACGGCGGCGTTCTCCAGTACCAGGTTCATCAGCGGGGTGAGGTGGGTGGTGATGACCACCACCGCGTAGAGCCCCGCGGCAGCCGGCGGCCAGGTCAGGCCGGATACCACCGGCGACCTGACGGCCCGCTTGATCCACGTGTGCACCGGGTTGCGCGCGGCGTGCAGGAGCAGGGTGACCGGCCGGCCGGCGATGAGCAGCGGCGGGGCCACCATGATGAGCAGCAGGTGCTGGACCATATGGGCGCTGAACAGCACGTCGTCATAGACGCCGACACAGCTCTGCGTGGCCACGGCCACGGTGACCATGCCCAGGACGAAGGCCGCGGTCCGGGCGGCCGGCCACGGCCGCGCCGGGTGGCGGCGCGCGACTTTAAAGACACAGCCCAGGTAAGTCGCGACCAGCAGGGTCAGCAGCGCGCTGACCACCGGCGCGAACTGCCATGACGTCAGCGCGTCTCCGGCGGTTAGCGGCGGCACCGGCGGACCTCACCGCATCCAGCCCGCAGGACCTCCCCGGTAGCCCTGGCCGGATCAGCCCGGCCGCCTATAATATCGTTACACGATATAAACTCCGGAAGGGAAACGGCGGGTACGAAACCATGGCCTACCGTCAGCACGGCGCCCTGCAGGCACCATCCATCACCTCTGGTCCAGACACCCAGCTGGCCATCCGCCCGCTGCCGCAGCGCCGGGGACTGGTGCTGACGGGCAACGCCGACATCCGCAGCCAGCCCGCGCTTCATGACGCGCTCCGCCGGGAACTGGACGGCGGCGCGGATGACGTCCATCTCGAGCTGGCCGACCTGCGCTTCATCGACGTGTGCTGCGCCCGCGAGATCCTCACCGCCACAGAGCGCTTTCCACAGGCGCATCTTGTGCTCCACCATCCTCCTGCCGTGCTAGTACGTATCGCCACCTGGTGCGGCTGGCGGGCGCTTTCGGCCTGAGCTGCTCGCCCGCCCATCGGCCGGTTCTTTGCTTTTGCCGTCCGGATCGGGCTGGTGGCCATTCATCCCGGCTCTCGCGCTCAGCGTCTCCAGCCGGGTGCGCACGTAGAAGTGGTTGAGCCGGGCCCGCACCTGCTGGCCGACGCGGTGCGGCGTGGGCAGGGGGATCAGATGACGCGGGGTGGGCATGAGGAGTTCCACAGGCTGCCGGGTTTCCAGGACGGCGCGTTCCTCCGCAGACGGCGGCCGGCTTACCGGCACATACGCGCGCCCGGCCGCGGCGATGCCGTAGACGGTGCCCTGCTGCAGCTTGCGGCGGTCGGCGCGCTGTAGTGCCAGGCATACGTGCCAGGTCACGGCGAAGCTGATCAGCGGCAGGCCGAAGAAACCGATCCGCAGGAACCAGACCAGATACTCCACGGGCATATGCAGGTGGTAGGCGATGGCATCGTCGGCGCCGGCGAGCTGGATGTCCACGGCCATGGCCAGGATCGCGACGCCGAGCGCGGTGCGGGCCGGGACGTTGCGGGGCCGGTCCAGGACCAGGTGATACCTCTGGTCCCGGGTAGCCCACTGCTCAACGAACGGATAGGCCCCCATCAGCAGGAAGAACGCGACCGGAAGGGCGACCGCGGGCAGGAACACGTTCCACACGAAGGTGTGCCCCGCCACGTTGGTCTCCACGCCGGGCATGATCCGCAGCGAGCC
>JBAPYC010001331.1:0-13019 GCA_049284535.1 Streptosporangiaceae bacterium | reverse complement strand
GGTCCGCGCGGCGGCGAGCCGGTGGCCGGACCGGATCGCCTGGCGGTTCGATCCGGGCGAGGCGCTGACGTTCGCCGACGTGGACCGGCTGACGGCGGGCTACGCACAGGCGCTGCGCGAGCGGGGCGTGGCGGCCGGTGACCGGGTAGCGCTTCTTATCCGGAACGAAGCTGCGTTCCCGCTCACCTGGCTGGCTCTAGCCCGGCTGGGCGCGGCGGCCGTGCCGGTCAACACCAAGTACCAGACCGCGGACGCCGGGCATGTGCTGCGCGCCTGCCGCGCGTCGGCCATCGTGACCGGTGCCGGGTTCGGGCCACTGCTGCAGCAGCTTCCGGCCGACCTGCCCGCGCTGCGCCGGGCGATCCCGGCCGCGGAGCTCGCGGCCAGTGCCATGCGGGCCGGTGCCATACGGGCCGGGACGCCACCGGACTTCGGCGACCCGGACCCGGCCGGAACGGCGAACATCCAGTTCACCTCCGGCACCACCGGCCGCCCGAAAGGCTGCGTGCTGCCGCATCATTACTGGACCCTGCTGGGCGCCAGCATGGTCACCGAGTTCCCGTACCTCGGCGAGGGCGACGTGATGCTGACCGCGCAGCCGTTCCACTACATCGACCCGCAGTGGAACGTCGCCGCCGCGCTGCTGGCCGGCGCGGAGCTGGTGATCCTGGACGGGTTCCACCCGTCATCCTTCTGGGCCAAGGTGCGCGAGCACCGGGTGACGTACTTCTACTGCCTCGGCGCGATGCCGGCCCTGCTGCTGCGCATGCCGCCCGACCCGGTCGACCGCGACCACCGCGTCCGGGTGGTGCAGAGCTCGGCCATCCCGCCCGCCCTGCACGCCGCGCTGGAGCAGCGCTGGGGTGTGCCGTGGTATGAGGCCTTCGGGATGACCGAGACCGGCGCCGACCTGCGCGTTACCGGCGTCGACCACGACGAGCTCGTGGGCACCGGCTGCCTGGGGCATCCGGTCGGCTACAGATGCGTGCAGATCACCGACCCCGGCGGCCGTCCGGTCCCGGCCGGCCAGACCGGTGAGATCGTGCTGGCCGGCGCCGGGATGATGGACGGGTACTTCGGCGACCCGGAGGCGACCGCCCGGGTGATGCGCGACGGCTGGTTCCGGACCGGCGATCTTGGCCGGATGGACGCCCGCGGCCGTGTCTATTACGCCGGGCGGCTCAAGGACATGATCAGGCGCAGCGGTGAGAACGTGGCCGCGCGCGAGGTCGAGGAGGTACTGCTGACTCACCCCGGGATCCGGCTGGCGGCCGTCACCGCGGTGCCCGACGACATCCGCGGCGAGGAGATCAAGGCCTACTACGTCACCAGCGGCACTGCCGCCGTCAAGCCGGGCGAGCTGGCCGGTTACTGCCGCGAGCGGCTCGCCGCGTTCAAGGTGCCGCGGTTCTGGCAGGCCGCCAGCGACCTGCCCCGCACCGACTCCGAGCGCGTCATCAAGGAGCGGCTGAGCTCTCTGGCCGGGCCGGTGTTCGACGCGGCAGCCGGCACCTGGAACGGCCCCCAGGACGGCCCTCAGGATGGCCCCCAGGACGGCAGGGACAGCGCATGAACGCGCCGTTCAGCTGGCTCAGCCCGGTCTTCTTCGACGAACTCGACGCCAACGGCGCACTGCACAACTCGCGGTTCGCGGTGCATGTGGAGCGGGCCCAGTCCGCCCTGTTCGAGCAGCTCGGCCGGAGCTGGACTCAGCTGGCCGACCGCGACCCCGACCTGCGGTACGTGGTCCGCGAGCTGCACGTGGAGTTCTCGGCGCCGCTGCGCTCCCCCGGCGCCCTGCTGGTCGAGCTGGCGGCCGGGAAGCTCGGCCAGACCAGCGCGACCTACCTGTTCCGCTGCGCCAGCCCGGACGGCGGCCAGACACTCGCCCACGGGCACCGCGTGATCGTGAAGATTGACCAGGACGGCCATCCGGCACCGTGGAGTCCCTGGTACCGCGAGATCTTCCGGGCGCTGGCCGAGGGCCGCCTACCCGCCCCCGATGACCGGGCCTCCGCCGATGACCGGTCCGTCGCCGATGAACGGACCGTCCCCGATGAACGGACCGTCCCCGATGACCGGGCCGCCGCCGGTGCCTAGCCAGGACGAGCCGGGCCCGGAGGCGGCAGCCGACCTGCTGCTGGTCAACGCGAACGTGCTGACCATGGACCCGGCGCGGCCGCGGGCGCGCTCGGTCGCGCTAGCAGGCGGCCGGATCCTCGCCGTCGACCCGGACCCGGCCGGCCTGCGGGCGCGTGCGGTCGCGGACCTGGCCGGCGCGACGGTGCTGCCCGGATTCCACGACGCCCACAATCACATGGCCTGGTTCGGGCTGTCGCTGGGCGAGGCCGATCTGCGTCCCGCCGTGGTCAGCAACCTCGCCGAGCTGTACGCGGCGGTTACCCGGCAGGCGCAGGTCACAGCCGGCGGCGACTGGGTCACCGGCTCCGGCTATGACCAGAACAAGCTCGAGGCTCATCCGGACCGGGACGGCCTGGACCAGGCCGCGCCCGGACGGCGGGTCTGGCTGCGGCACACCTCCGGGCACATGTGCGTGGTCAGCAGCGCCGTCCTCGCCGACCTCGGCATGACCGAGGTCGCGGCGGACGTGCCCGGCGGCAAGGTCGTGACCGACCCGGCCGGGCGCCCGACCGGGCTGATGCAGGAAAAGGCCCAGGAGCTCGTGGCCGGCCTGGTGCATCCCTACCCGGTCCCGGTCCTCGCCGACGCGATCGGCCGGGCCGCCGAGCGGTACCTCAGCGAGGGCATCACCAGCGTCACCGAGGCCGGCATCGCCGGCGGCTGGATCGGGCACACGCCGGTGGAGCTGGCGGCCTACCAGGCCGCGCGTGACTCTGGCCGGCTGCCCGTCCGGGTGGAGCTGATGATCGCCAGCGACGCCCTGCACCCGCTCGCCGCGCACCCCGGCGACGGCCTCGAGCTCGGGCTGGACCTCGGCATCCGCACCGGCTTCGGTGACGACTGGCTGCGGATCGGGGCGATGAAGATCTTCACCGACGGCTCGCTGGTCGGCCGCACCGCCGCGATGCACGACGACTACACCGGGCCGCCCGGCAACCGCGGTTACCTGCAGGGTGACGCCGGGGAGATGACCGCCACGATCATCGCCGCGCACCGGTCCGGCTGGCAGGTCGCCGCGCACGCGATCGGCGACCGCGCCATCGACCTCGCCCTCGACGCCTACGCACAGGCGCAGCAGCAGTACCCGCGCGCGGACACCCGGCACCGGATCGAGCACTTCGCCGCGTCCCGGCCGGACCAGGTCCGCCGCGCCGCGCAGCTCGGCGTGATCGCGGTGCCGCAGGGCCGGTTCGCCACCGAGCTCGGTGACGGCATGCTCGCCGCCGTCGGGCCAGAACGGCACGAGTGGCTGTATCGGCAGCGGTCGCTGCTGACAGCCGGGCTGATCCTGCCCGGCAGCTCGGACCGGCCGGTCGTCACCGGAGCGCCGCTGCTCGGGATACACGACATGGTGAACCGGCGCACGGCTGCCGGGGAGCCGTACAACCCCGGCGAGGGGATCACGGCCGAGCAGGCACTGCGCGCCTACACCAGCGGCTCGGCCTACGCCAGCCACGCCGAGCACACCAGGGGCACGATCGCCCCCGGCAAGCTCGCCGATCTGGTTGTCCTGTCGGAGGATCCCACGGCCGTCAGCCCGGCCAGCATCGCCGGCATCAGCGTCCTGGCCACGTTCACCGGCGGCGAGTGCCGGTTCGATGTCACCGGCGGCGGTCAGCTGCGTTGACCCGGGCGCAAAGCAGCGGCGTCCCCGCGCCCGGCGACCAGCTGCAGGGGATCAAGAGAGGCGTCCTGGAGCTGGCGGACATCGTCGCCGTGAACAAGGCTGACGGCCCGCACGCCGCCGAGGCGCGCTGGGCCGCCCGCGAGCTGGCCGGCGCGCTGCGCCTGCTCGGACGGCCTGAGGAAGGAGAGGCCATCCCGGTCGTCACCTGCAGCGCCGCCACCGGCGACGGCCTCCCCGAGGTGTGGGACCTCGTCGACAAACACGAACGGATGCTCCGCCGGGACGGGGACCGGCCACACCATGCCTCGCGCGAGGAAAAATCAACATCTGATCATCTGTTCAGTCTTGACGGCGGTACGGCCTCTTTATACGTTGGCCATTGGTCCCGGGATTTCCCGGGGCTGGCGGTCAGCCAGCGAAGTCCGGTGAGAGCCCGGCACTGTCCCGCAACGGTCAAGCCCCTCCGAGGGGACGAGCCCGGTCGCCTGGCGTGGTCCGTCCGGCGAATGCCAGTCCTCGGAGGAAGGGCGGTTCGCTGCGGTCCCAGCGCCGGGACTCGCAGTGGCTCTCTTTCTCCTCCGTTACCGGAGGAGGATGATCCATGACAGACCTGGGTGCCAGGTCGCGCCTGCACGCCATCCGCACGGTGATGGCGGCTCGTGAGTGGGGCCGTCTGGCCGCGATGTTCCTGTTCATCCTGGCCATCAACGTCCTGGGCTGGGGCATCTACGGCCTGTACGTGATGCCCCACCACTTCGACTACAAGGGCGAAGGGGGCAGCAGGGGGCTCGGCGTCGGGCTCGGGGTGGCCGTCACCGCCTGGTTCCTGGGCTTCCGGCACGCCTTCGATGCCGACCACATCTCCTGCATCGACAACACCACCCGCAAGCTGATGGCCGACGGAAAGCGCCCGCTGGGGACGGGTTTCTTCTTCTCCTTCGGTCACTCCACGATTGTCGTGGCCGTCGGCGTCGGGATCACGTTCGCAGCCCGGGCCGTCTTCGGCGCGGTGGTGGACCCGGACTCGGCCTACGAGACAGCCGGCGGGGCGATCGGCACGCTGCTGTCGGCGGGCTTTCTCTATCTGATCGCGGTGCTGAACCTGATCGTGCTGGCCGGCATCTTCAAGGTCTTCCGGGAGATGCGCAACGGCAGCTACAACGAGGAGGAACTCGAAGCCCAGCTGCAGGCCCGCGGGCTCATGTACCGGTTCTTCGGCCGGTTCATGAGGTCGATCAACCACACCTGGCAGCTGTACTTCGTCGGCCTGGTCTTCGGCATCGGCTTCGATACCGCCACCGAGGTGGTGCTGCTCGCCGCCACCGCGTACGCCGCGATCCAGGGCCTGCCGTATTTCGCCGTGCTCGCGCTGCCCTTCCTGTTCTCCGGCGGCATGATGCTGTTCGACACCATGGACGGGGCGTTCATGAACTTCGCCTACGCCTGGGCGTTCGCCCGGCCCGTTCGCAAGGTCTACTACAACCTGGTCATTACCGGGCTGTCCATCGGTGCCGCGTTCATCATCGGCACCATCGAGATCCTCGGCGTCCTCACTACCGAAGCGCATCTGCACGGCGGTTTCTGGAACGTCATGGCCAACTTCAACATCAACGTCGCCGGGTTCTGCATCGCCGCACTGTTCGTCCTGGTCTGGGCGGCCGCTCTCATCTACTGGCGGGCCGGGAAGGTAGAGCACCGGTGGACCTCCGGCATGGCCGCCGGCCGCGCCGAGCCGCCTGACACCGCGCCAGGGAACTGATCACCGCTGCTCACCCGGCTCGGCTGGTAGCGCAGGCCACGTGCCCTCGCCAAGCTTTGCCTATCCTGGAATCCTCCGCACATCTCTGGAGGATCCTGGCCGGTGGATGAAGGCTGCGCCCCCACGGGGCGTGTTCTGTATCTGGTTATCAGCGGTGCTCCCGCGCCGGAGAGCGTAGCTGCCTTGGTCACCGGATGCCAGAGCGCCGGATGGCGGGTCGTGGTCTTTTCAACTCCGGCTGGCACCCGGTTCGCTGATCTTGCCGAGCTGGAGCGGCTGACCGGCGAGCCTGTGCGGTCGCAGTACCGGATGCCGGGTACTGGCACGCCGGTGCCACCCGCCGACGCCGTGCTGGCGTGCCCGCTGACCTTCAACAGCATCAATAAGTTCGCCCATGGCCACGCAGATAACTTCGCCGTGGGCCTGCTGTGCGAGATGGCCGGATACGGGATCCCGGTTGTCGTCGTGCCCCATTGCAAGCCTCAGCTCGCCAGCCATCCGGCGTTCGCCGCCAGCCTGGAAACCCTGCGCGGCATGGGCGCCAGCGTGCTCTTCGATCCGGATGCTCCTGTCGAGCGCGGGCTGCCGCCGTGGTCCCAGGTCATCCAGGCGCTCCCGGTCCGGCCGGGTGCCCGGTAATGGCGGCGAAAATGAAGCGCGCAGGAGCTCAGGCCGATCGCAGCCGCAGCGGGTTCATATAGTCCCGGAAGCGTGAGACGCGGCCGTTCTCGTGGATGATGAACCAGACGTACTGCATGTGGAACGGTGCGCCGCTGCCGGGGCGCCTGCCGTGGCCACTCGCCTCGACGATCAGCTCGTCACCCGCCTCGCGAACCCGCACGTCATCGAAGGAGTCGAACTGCACCGCCGCAGGGAGATTCTTCATGTACCCGGCGATGGCGGACTTGCCTTCCAGCCGCTCCGGCCGTCCCTGGGGGGCGAAGGGGAACTCATGCACCGCGTCGTCGTCATACATCTGCATGAACCCGTCGACATCGCCCGCGCGCAGCGACTCGAGCGCCGTGGTGAACCATTCGGGCGCGGGGATGGTCGTCATGGCAACCTCCAATGCGCTCATCACGGACGATGAGCCCGGCAAGGGCTAGCAACAACTCGGGCCGTCAGCTGGCCTAGCCCGGCTGGCCGAGGCGAGCGGTGATCGCCGGGGCCGCCTCGCGCAGCCACGCCTCGGCACGCGGCAGCGCGTCCTTGGCGCCGTCCTCCCATAGCTTGCGGAACACCGGGTCCAGCTCGGCCGAGGCGCGGGAGTCCTCGTGATAGCGGCGCGCCATGTCGACGGCGAATGGTGCCAGCTCCGCGCGATGCCGCGCCGTCATGCCGTAAGCGTCCGCGAACACGGCGACCCGGTGCGGGATGTCGGCGTCCGCGAACGCGGGCGCCCGGTCCCGCGGATCGCGTAGCGGCGCCCAGTACCACAACGCGTTCGCGATGTCGTAGAGCCGGGTGGTCGGCTTGGCCAGGTCGAAGTCGATGAGCGCGACGGGCAGCCCGTCGCTGAAGACCACGTTGCCCGGGTAATAGTCGCGGTGGCTGACCAGCTCGGCCCGTTCGGCGATCGGGCCCCTCACACTGGCCGGCGTCCCGCCCCACACGGCGTCGGGGGGCGGCACCTACCCGGCCGACGCCTCATGCAGCCGGCGGATCAGCCGGGCCAGTGCGACAAGCACGTGGTCGCCCGCCGTCTCCGGCGGCAGCGGGTTGCGCGGCACGTGACCGGGGACGAACGACAGCACCTCGCGCCCCTGCTCATCGACGCCGAGCGGAAGCGGCGCGCCAGTAAACCCGGCGTCGCGCAGGTGACCCAGGTACGCCTGCACGGTCAGGCTGAACGGGCGCAGCGGCCGCCGCACCGTGTCCCCGATCCGCACGATCCCCTGGGTAACGCCATCCCCAATCAGAGGCTCGCCTTCGCTCACACCGCAGCAGCCTAGCCTTCGCCCCGCACCGGCTCACGGCGCCAGCGACGTCAAGATCCGCAAGCTGGGCGTCCGTTACTGGTATGGCAGCCCGCTGACCGCCGGGTCCGCGGTCTCGGCCACCCGGCCGTAGGTCCTGCCTTCGCCCGGCACCAGGAGCGATATGACTCGCTCCTGGTCTGCCTGGCTGGCTGGTACCTGGATGACCATGAGGAGACCAGGCTGATCGACCGGACGGAGCTGGAACATCTGCAGCCGGATGGGTCCGGCGCGTGGATGGTCGATCGTGATTGCCGCGGGCTTGAAAGGGCGGACTGAGTACTCGGCCCACCAGTCCCGGAACTCAGGGCTGGCTTGGTTCAGGGCTGCTATCAACTCGGCGAACCGGGGGTCGCCGGGATGGCGGCCAGCGGCGATGCGGAACTGGCTGAGCACGGCACGAGCGGCGGGCTCCCATCTGTTCATCCGGGCCCGGTTGCCCGCGTCCGTGAACATCATCCAGATCATGTTGCGGCGGCCGGCAGGCATCGCGGCAGGGTCGTGGCGGACCCGTACGTAGGACTCGTTCCATACCAGGTAGTCGAAGTGGCGGTCGTAGATCGTAGCGGGGCTCGGCGTCACAGCGTCGACGAGCCTCTGGAGCCGGGGAAGCGTGTCCTGGCCCGGTGATTCTGGCTCTGGTACGGGCAGCCCGGCGAGTTCACGCAGGTGCCACTGCTGGTCAGCGTCCAGCAGCAGCGCTCGTGCAATTGCGTCGATGACTTGTGCTGATGCCGAGATGTCACGGGCCTGCTCCAGCCAGGTGTACCAGGTGACACTGACACCAGAGAGCTGGGCGACTTCTTCCCGGCGCAGCCCCGGTGTGCGGCGCCGCCCGGACGCACTGCCGTCGGGCAGGCCAACATCAGCAGGCGTGAGCCGTCCGCGCTGGGCCCGCAGGAAGCTGGCCAGTTCGGTCCGGCGGGTCGGCCGGACGGCTGGGCTGTCGCTGGCCAAGCTGAAGCCTCAGGTCATTCGGGCAGGCGGCTGGCCTACCGCGGCTAGCAGGATCAGTACCAGGATAACTACTAGCATGACCGCTAGCGTGGCCACCATGGCTAGCCGACAGCGACCGGTGCTGGTGACTGGCGCAACCGGCCACCAGGCGGCAGCACGATTGAGCGCGGCAGCGATGACCGTCAATTTCATGGCGCCGCGATTCACAAACGGCAGGACGGCACAATCATGAGCGTTACCTTGATCAACATCTTTGAGGTGCCCGCTGGCGACGAAGAGGAGTTCATCGCGGCGTGGGAGAAGACCCGCGACTATCTCAAGACTTTCCCGGCACATATCGAGACCGCGCTGCATCAGTCGCTGCACGATGCGCGGTTCCGGTTCGTGAACATCGCGCACTGGACGTCAGAGGACGAATTCACTACCGCGATCGGCAGCCAGGGATTCCAGGAAGCAGGATCTGACCTGCGCTGGCCAATGAATCCCGCGCTCTATCACATCGTCAGCACTGGCTAAGGTGAGCTAACCACGCCGCGAGCAGCCCGCGATCATCAGGAGGACCGCCGCGCTAGCCGTCAGGATGGCGGCCTCCCCCCTGTCGCCGTCACCGACCCGCTCGGGGACACCCAAATCCTGCAAGCCGTAGTAGATCGATGGCGACGAGCACCAGGGCCAGGAATATTGGCATACCCCAGTCCGCCGTGTACGGTGTAGCGTTCGAGACATGGAAGGGCTTTGGGCCTCGATCGTGCTGATTGCGATCTTGCTCGGCGTCCTGCTCGTGGTCGGTGGCCTCGTTTACCTGCTCGCGCAACGCCTGCGGAAGCGATCGCCGGAGCCGCCCGGGAAGCCAGTGAATTGGATTGGGATTGGATGGATCGTCCTGGTCCTGCTCAGCATCGGGCTATGGGCGGGGATTAAGTCAGCCTCAAACCCCCAGCCGCCGCCTGCTGTACAGCTGACCTGCCCGGCTGGGCCCATGTGGGGCCCCCTCCAGGGGCTGTGCCAGCAGTTATGAGGTGGCCGCCCCTAGCGCGGTCACGGCCAGTCTCCCCGAGAAGGGAGGCACGGGATATACACGGGATGATCTTGGTTGGCGCGTCATTCCCGGACGCCAAAGCGCAGTCAGCAGCTGAGGTGAGTTGCGAACCGCGGACGCTCTACGAACGGGCAGCCGCGGTCATACGACGGCCACGGCATAAAGGAGCCAGGTGAGTATCTGCGCTGCTAGAGCGCTAAGAACTGATCAACAGCTGGTGGTCAGGGGCAGGGTCGAATTGCCGGCCTTCCGCTTTTCAGGTCAACCGCGCCAAGCGCTGTGCGAGCAACCGCTTGCCGGGATATCCCAGGTCAGGCTATGGCTCGCGCTTACCGCGCAATCCTGCTCGGCATCGCTCTCAGTGCCATCCTCATCGACCCGCCGCCGCGTGAAGAGACGTGTGGTGATTCTGTGGGGAGGCGGTCACCTATGAAGTGGTGGCTCCGGAAGGCGCGGGCATAACGACGGGCAGTGCGCCCTCAGCCGACCGGCGTTTTGGCAGCAAGCGGGCCAGCCGAAGCGGGGCTCTCAAGCTGGACCGTCTTCAGTCCCCCGGCCCGGCGGTAGCGCCTGGCGAGACCCGCGCCCCCGATCGCGGCCGCGAAGCAGGACACGCCGCCTACCGCCAGGCCGATGCGCGGGTCAGTCAGGGCGATGATCCAGCCGATCACGGGGCCGCCGAGCGGCGTCGTTCCCTGGAAAGCGACTTGCCAGAGCGCAAGCACGCGTCCGCGCATGCTCGGCTCGGAGCTGAGCTGGATCGTGGAGTTGCCGATAGCGATGAAGGACACGCTCGCCCAGCCGACGAACAGCAGTGCGGCGTAGGCAAGGCCGAGAACGGGCGAGAACGCGCAGACCAGGATGGCCACCCCGAAGCCGACCGAGGCGAAGATCATCGGCCGGAGCCCGGTTCGGCCCCGCGCCGCAGTAAACAGGCCGCCGATGACCGCGCCGATTCCCATGGCCGCGGTCATGAAGCCGTAGGCCTCAGCGCCGCCGTGGAACGACCGTTCGGCGAGGACCGGAAGCGAGACAGAGAACTCATAGGCGAGCAGCCCGACCAGGCTCATCATCGCGAGCGGGACGGCGATTGTCGGAGTCCGTGCCGCGTAGCGCAGGCCCTCCCGCAGTTGACCGCTGGCGCGCCCGGACGGCGGGCTCGGCCGCAGGGCGGACCGGTCCATCATCAGCAGGGAGGTGACGACGGCCACGAAGCTCGCCGCGTTCAGAAGGAAGCAGGTCCCGGTGCCGACCGTGGCAATGAGGATGCCGCCGATGCCAGGCCCGACTGCGCGCGCCGCGTTCACCGTCACCGAATTCAGCGTGATGGCGTTGCGCAGTTCGTCTTTGCCGACCATCTCCCGGACAAAGGCCTGCCGGGCGGAGTTCTCGAAGGCGTTGTTCAGGCCAAGGACGACGGCCAGCACGCAGATCTCCCAGAAGCGGACCGCGCCGAGCACGACGAGCAGCCCGAGTACCAGGGCCTGGAACCCCATAACCGTCTGCAGTGCGATCATGAGCCGCCGCTTGTCCACCCGGTCGGCGACCACGCCGCCGTAGGGCCCCAGGAGCAAGACGGGCACCGCCTGCAGCGCTACGGCCAGGCCCAGGTCGGTGCTCGAATGGGTGAGGGTCAGCACGAGCCAGGACTGCGCAGTCATCTGCATCCAGGTGCCGACCAACGATATCGACTGGCCAGTGAAGTACAGACGGTAGTTCGGTACTCTCAGCGAGGAAAAAGTCTTCCCCCAGACGGCTCCTGGCCTAATCTTCACGCATCTATCCCAACAGCAATCAACTCATTAGTTAGCACAACAAACCATAGGGCATAGCTGTTCCCCCGGTCCGGACCCCGTCGATGGATCCCACCCTTCGCATCGCCGCCCCCGAGAGCTAAGCGACATGACTGACGTACCTGTCACGTCGGCTGCGAGTACTAAGCACCACCCGGGACTTGGCCCGCGACTTCGCGGACCAGCTCTCCTACCACTGCGGCGAGAAGCGCCTGGAAGCGTGGGTCCCCCAGGCCGACGCCGGCTATGTGGCTGGCTGTCAGAACTAGACGGCCCCAGCACGTGCTGGACCCTCACTTTGGGTCACCCAGTCCGCCCAGGGGGTTCGCGCAGATCTGGCATTCTGACGCGAGTGAGCCTGTGCGCGTAGTCAAGATCACTAGCCCGGGTCCTGGCGGCCGGAAGGCCAGTCGATTGCCAAGCCACCCATCGCCTTTGTTCGCTGATGAAGATCGTCTCGCTTGCCTGCATCGTCGTAGCAGCCGTCATGCGCGGGTGGGGCACGTGCTGAGCAGGGGCCGCGCAGGCGTTTGCGTCAAGCGCTCAGGGTGTCCACACTGCTGAAGTGGACCATTTCGTCGGCCGGACGGGCGAGCTGGCCGTTCTCGACGCCGAGATGCAGGCTGTGCGGGGTGGCCGGCCTCGGGTCGTGCTGGTCGAGGGTGAGGCGGGGATCGGAAAGTCGAGCCTGATCTCGCGCTTCGTCTCCGAGCAGCGGGACGTTTGCCTGCTGCGGGCCGGCGGCGACGAGGCGGAGATGCTCCTGGCCTGGGGAGTGGTCGACCAGGTCCTGGCCGGCGCCGGGCAGCCGCCGGTCGGAGGATCTCCGCGGGTGGGTTTGGCTCGGCGGAAAGAGGCTGACCCGCTGGCCGTCGGCGCGCAGCTGGTGGAAGTCCTCGGCGACCTGCAAGGCCGAGACAGGGTCGTGGTCGTGGTGGTCGACGACCTGCACTGGAGCGATCAGCCCTCGGCCCAGGCCCTGTTGTTCGCCCTGCGGCGGATGCAGGCTGATCGGGTGCTAGGGCTGGTAACAGCCCGCCCAGATGAGCTGAGCCGCCTGGGCGGGGCATGGAGCCGCTTCGCTGGGGGGGACGACCGCGCCACCCGCCTGCGCCTGGACGGCTTGGAGGCCCGGGAACTGGTGGCCATGGCCCGGACACTCGGCGTCGGTGACCTGTCCCGCCGGGCGGTGGCCCAGCTCCTTGACCACACCGGCGGCAACTCGATGCACTGCCGGGCCTTGCTCGAAGAGCTGGGGCCGGGTGGCCTGGCGCGGGTCGGCGGCGATCTGCCAGCACCCCGCGCACTGGCCGCGGTAATCCTCGCGCGGCTCAGAGCCCTGTCCAGGCGTGCCCGGGGACTGGTTACGGCGGCTGCCGTCTTGGGCCGCCGCTGCCCGCTGGCCGTCGCCGCCACGCTGGCCGGGCTGGCCGACCCGCTCACCGCCCTAGACGAGGCAGTCGCCGCCGGCCTGGTCACCGAGGAACGAGCTATCTCGGGCGCTGACATCGCTTTCGCCCACCCACTGGTGCATGCTGCGGTCAGGGACAGTCTTGGCCCGGCTGAGCGCCACCGGCTGCACCGGGTCGCGGCCACCCTGGTCCCCGCCGCCGCCGCCCTCACACACCGGGTGGCTGCTGCCGGCGGGCCCGATGACAGCCTGGCCGGCGACCTGGAAAAGGCGGCGCGAGAGGCGGCGCGGGAGGGCATGGCGGCCCAGGCGGCG
>JBAPYC010001330.1:0-5994 GCA_049284535.1 Streptosporangiaceae bacterium | reverse complement strand
GCGTAGAACGCCACACTCATTGAATTTGGTTGAGTGACCGGGGTGCGTCGGCTAGGGATTGGGGTGCCTGTGGGTCAGGCGGGGGTGGGGTGACCGACTTCTATGGTCAGGTCGTCGTTGCCGAAGGACAGGTAGCCGGCCACAGGGGCGGCGTCGCCTTCGGCGTCGGGGTAGGCCCACACGGCGTCGGGGAGCTTGTTGCCGCCGACGCTGACCGACCAGTAGGACGCGGTGCCCTTGTAGGCGCAGAAGGTATGCGTGTCGCTGGGCTCCAGCAGGTCCTGGCGGACGTCGTCTGCGGGGATGTAGTAGCGGTTGGGCAGGCCAGTCTCGGACAGCAGCAGCGGCCGGGTGGTGTCGGCCAGCAGCACGCCGCCCAGGCGGACCCGGACGTGACGGGAGCAGCGGCGCACGTCGACCCGGTGGTAGGGGTCGCGGAGGCCCTCGACGCGCTCGTCCTCGTCGTACCACTCGTCCATGGCGTCCCAGTAGAAGCCGGCGTAGCCGAGCAGCCAGTGCGACTCGGGTTTCGGCTCCGGGTAGGACCAGATCGCGTTCTCGGCCACCTGGTCGCCCACGGTCACGGTCCAGTAGGAGGCGGTTCCCTTGAACGGGCAGTAGGTGGCGTGCTCGGTCGGGGTGATCAGGTCCTCGCGGATGTCGCTCAGCGGCACGTACAGCTGCGGCCGCAGGCCGGTCTCGTGCAGCAGCACCGCGCGGGTGGTGTCGACGACCGTCTGGCCGCCGAAGGTGGCCCGTATCCGGCGCGGGAACTCCTGCATCAGCAGCTTGTGCGCGGGACCGTTGATCGTGTAGTTCACGGTCTCCGGGGCGTCCCCCGCGAGCGGGCCCGAGGCGAAGGTCAGGGACATCGCGGATCTCCTCAGTGGTCTGTGGCGAAGGGGTCTGTGGCGAAGGGGTCTGTGGCGTAGGCGACGGTTAGGGTAACCAGCGCCGGGGGCCGGGTGATTCCATGGGTCCGCTCAGTGGCCGGCCGGGGCGGTGAAGGCGGCCAGGCGGGCGTGGCCGGGGGCCAGGTCGGCCCAGTCGCCGGTGAACTCAAGGACGGCGAAGGCGGCGGTCGGGAAATGCAGGTGGGGCGGCCCTTCGGGGGTCTCGGCCAGGGCGTTGGCCAGGTCGGTGACCGCCGGGTTGTGCCCCACGAACAGCGCGGTCCGGCACCAGGCGGGCAGCTCGCGGGCCAGGTAGAGCAGGGTCCGGGCACCGGCGTCGTAGGCCCGCTGGTCGAACGTGACCGTTGGGGAGCCGCCCAGCTCCGGCGCGATAAGCTCCCAGGTCTGCCGGGTCCGGCGGGCGACCGAGCACACCACCACGTCCGGCTGGTAGCCGTGGTCGCGGAGCCAGCGGCCAGCGGGCGGGGCCTCGCGCCGCCCGCGCTTGGCCAGGGGGCGCTCCCGGTCCGGGACGTCCGGCCAGTCCGACTTGGCGTGCCGGAGCAGAATCAGCCGCCGCACCGGCTCAGGAGGCACCGGCTCAGGAGGCACCGGCTCAGAAGGCACCGGCTCAGAAGGCACCGGCTCGGCGGCCACGTCCTCGGCGGCCGCCATCTCGGGGGGCACCTCCCCGGCGGGCACGGTCAGGTGTCCTGCTCCGGGCGGACCCGCATGAAGTTGATGGCGGTGGCCCGCATTACGGTCCGGCCGTCGTCGTTGACCGCCTCGATCAGGGTCTTGATGATGCCGCGGTCCGGCTTGCTCAGCGACTGCCGGGCCTCGATCACGGTGGCCCGGACACGGAGCGTGTCGCCGGGCCGCACCGGATACGGCCAGCGGATCTCGTCGATGCCCGGGCTCCCCAGGCTGGCCTCGATGGACAGGTAGTTCTGGACCAGCAGCCGCATCACCAATGCCGCCGTGTGCCATCCGCTCGCGATCAATCCGCCGAACGGGCTGGCGGCTGCGGCCGCCGGATCGACGTGCATCGGCTGCGGATCGAAATCCTTGGCGAAACTGATGATGCTAGCTTCGTCAAGGCTGACGCTGCCGCAGTCATAACTGGCGCCGGGCTGATAATCCTCGAAATACGCGAGACCAAGGTCGTTCACTTCGGCAGTATTTCAGCCCAGGTGACGAGCTCACCACAAGATCACGGTCGCGTCACAGAAATACCTCGATTTGCCTGCGGACGCCGGACACTTGCTGCCATGCTTCCGCAGACGGCACAGACCACCGATAGCGACGAAAAGTCCCATCTGGTCGCTCACAGTGACAACAGGCCCGCCGAAGGTCCCGCCATCGGGACCGGTAGGCGGGCTCCCGACTAAGTGAGGAGTTCTGTGGAATCAGAGCACGACCACCGGTCGCGGAAGATCCGACGAACCGGTCGGCACACCGCCCCATCGCAAGTGGAGAAGGTCGCGGAGAAGGCGGGCAAGGCCGCCCCCGCAGTGGCCATCGCGGGCGTGCTCGTCGCCATGCCGCAGGCACATGCCGCGGTCAAAAGCCCGGCCAAGTCCGACGCCACGGCTACCGGCGAGCTGAAGGCGATCAAGGCCGAAACCGACGCCAAGGTGACGGTCAAGGCCGCGAAGGCCACCAGCACCGCGTACACGGTCCGGTCCGGCGACACCCTGTCGACCATCGCGGAGAAGTACTACCACAACTCCTCCGACTGGACCTGGATCTACGACGCCAACCGGTCCAAGATCAGCAATCCGAACAGCATCTACGTCGGCGAGCGGCTGACCATCCCGTACCACGCGCCGACCACGACCGGCTCGTACACCCCCAAGCACGCCAAGGCCAGCACCACCGTGCTGACCTCCTCGACCAGCAAGCTGAGCGGCACGCTCGGCTGCTCCGGGCTCGAGGCGCTGTGGGAGTCGGCTGGCGGCGCGCACGCGGAGGCCTTCACCGCGGCCGAGATCGCCATGGCCGAGTCGGGCGGCAACCAGTACGCCCACAGCCCCACGAACGACTATGGCTACTGGCAGATCAACGGAGTGCACGGGCCCTCCATGGCCACGTACAACCCGACCGGCAACGCCAAGGCCGCGATCTCGATCTCCAACGACGGCCACGACTGGGCTGCCTGGACGACCTACACGTCCGGTGCCTACGAGGGTCGCTGCTAGCCCTTCTTTGCAGTTCCTGGCCCGCCCCCGCCCTGTCCCCGCGGCGGCGCCGGCCGAAATCTGAAGACTTTCCCGCCCGGTCCCAAGCGCACCAGGCTCCGCCCGCAGGTGGCGTTGAGCATAGGTTCTACGGTATGGACACTCCGGACGTGCTGACCTGGCGGGACGGACACATCGAAGCCCTGGACCAGACCGTGCTGCCGCACGAGGTCCGCGTGCTGCACATCACCACCGTGGAGGAGCTGGTCGAGGCGATCAGCCGACTGGCCATCCGGGGCGCGCCGGTACTCGGCGCGGCTGGGGCGCTGGGGGTGGTCCTGGCCCTGCAGCAGGGCAAGCGTGAGGGCTGGGACGGCGCCCGGCTGGACGCGGAGGTCGGGCGGATCGCCGGGGCCCGGCCGACCGCGGTGAACCTGCGCCGCGAGGTCCGCGCGGTGGCGGCGCGGATCAATGACGGGCCGGACGCGGTGACGGCCGCGGCGCAGGCCGTCATGGACGCCACCGTCGCGGCCAGCCTGCAGATAAGCCGGCGCGGCGCGGACTACCTGAAAAAGGCCTGCGGACCCGGCCCGCTGCGGGTGCACACGCACTGCAACACCGGCGCGCTGGCCTGCCTGGGCTGGGGCAGCGCGCTGGGGGTGATCCGCGCCCTGCACCACGACGGCGCGCTGGACGAGGTGATCGTGGACGAGACCCGGCCGCTGCTGCAGGGCGCCCGGCTGACCTGCTGGGAGCTGGACCAGCTCGGCATCGGGCACCGGCTGGCCTGCGACGGTGCGGCACCGTTCCTGATCGCGTCGGGCCGGGCCGACGCGGTGGTGGTCGGGGCCGACCGGATCGCGGCCAACGGTGACGTGGCCAACAAGATCGGCACGTACGGCCTGGCCCTGGCCGCGCAAGCGGCCGGCATCCCGTTCCTGGTCGCGGCCCCCGAGTCGACCCTGGACGCGGCCACGCCGTCCGGCGCGGATATCCCGATCGAGCAGCGACCGGACGAGGAGATCACCGTGCCGGCCGCCCCGGCCGGCACCCGGGCGCTCAACCTGGCCTTCGACATCACTCCGGCCGAGCTGATCTCGGCCGTGGTGACCGAGGAGCGCGTCATTCCGCTGGGGGCCGCTCAAAGGTGAGCACGGTCTCGGCGTCGGCGAAGCCGCAGGAGCGGTAGACCCGGATCGCTTCCCCAGCCGGATCGGCCACGATGACCAAGGTGGCCGCGCCCAGCACCCGGCGGGCGTAAAGGCCGGCGTGCCAGACCAGCGTGCCGGCCAGGCCGCGGCGCCGGGCGCCCGGGTCGGTCTCCACATCCTGGTAGCGGACCCGCCCCTCCCCCGCGTCGCACACGCCGAGCTGGGCCAGCAGCCGCCCGCCGCCGAACGCCCCGAACCAGACACCGCGTCCGGCCCGGATCAGCCGCCGCCGGGCGGCGTTCCTGCGGACCAGGTACTCCTGCGATCCTTCGGCGCCAAAGCAGCGCACGGCCAGGTCGAACGAGGCTTGCCAGTCGGCGTCGGACTCCAGCGGCCTGATCCCGGCGTGCTCGGCCGGACGGGGCGGCGGGGTGACGGACGCCGCGGTAAGCACGATGCCGCGCTCGGGCTCCAGCCCGGCGGCCGGGAAGTCCGCGGGCACGGAAATGGCGGCGGGCACCGGGACGGCATGGCCTGGGCCGCCAGAACCGGCGCCGCCCGAGCCGGTGGCGTCAGGGTAGGCGGCGTCAACGGCCAAGGCGACGTGCTGGGCGGTGGGGAACTCGGCGGCGAACCGGGCCAGCCAGGCGGACGCCGAACCCGGTTCTGGTGGCCCGGGCAGGATCAGGAAGTTCCCCCACCAGAAGTCCGGGTTGTCCGGGCTGCGCACGACCAGGTAGCCGCCGCGGTCGCTGACCTCGGCGCCTTCCAGGACCCGCAGCGCCACATCCGTGGCCAGGCCGAGCGAGGTGACTCGCACGGCAAGGAGCCTATGCGAGTGATCAGGCTGCAGAGTCAGGCGCCCCTGATCAGGCTGCAGAGTCAGGCAGGGGCGTAGGCGGTGCGCAGGGCCTGCAGGAACGTCTCGGCCGGCTGGGCGCCGGAGATCCCGTACTTGCGGTCGATGACGAAGAACGGCACGCCGGTGGCGCCCAGCCGCTGGGCTTCGGCGATGTCGGCCTGCACCTCATCGGCGTACTCGGTCCCGGCCAGTACCGCGCGGGTGCGGTCCTCGTCGACGCCCACCTCGGCCAGCAGCTTGGCCAGCGTCTCGTGGTCGGACACGTCGGCGCCCTCGGTGAAGTGCGCGTGCAGCAGCCGCTCCTTGGCGGCGTCACCCAGCCCCTGATCGGCAGCCAGGTGCAGGGCGCGGTGCGCGTCCAGCGTGTTCACGGTCAGCGTGTTGGCGAAGTCCAGGTTCAGGCCCTCGCCGCGGCCGAGGTCGGCTACCCGGCTGGTCATGGCGGTGGCCTGCGGGCCGAACCGCCGCTCCAGGTAGTCCAGGGTGGGCACGGCCGCCTCCGGCGCGCCCGGGTTGAGCTGGAAGCTGCGCCAGGTCACCTCGACGTCGTCGGCGTGCTCGAACTCGCCCAGCGCGTGCTCCAGCCGGCGCTTGCCGATGTAGCACCAGGGGCAGACCACGTCGGACCAGATCTCGATTTTCATTCCGGTGCTTCCTCGGTCTTAAGGGCGGGGGTCGTAGGGGCGGAGGCCACAGCGGCGGGTACCTCACAGAAGCCGTCGACGCAGACGGGGGCGTCGCCGCCGCCGATCGTGATCAGGGACGGGGATGGCTCGGTGGAGTCCGTTCGGTCCATGTTGACCGTAACCGGCGAGCAGGGCGGCTTGTTCCATGGGAACGGTAGGTTCGGCATGTGGCAGAAAGCCGTATGCAGCAGGTGGGGACGGCCGGGCTGATCGGGGCGGTGG
>JBAPYC010001329.1:0-5636 GCA_049284535.1 Streptosporangiaceae bacterium | reverse complement strand
GTCCGCCGGTGTCGAGCAGCTGTGCGCGGCGCTGCGCGAGGTGGCCGAGGCGGCGTCGAACGGGTCGGCGGTGCCCAGCCCGCCGGACCTGCCGGAAGACGAGACGCTGAAGCCGGTCACCGAGGCGGTGCGGGCGCTGCTCGGGGTGCTGGGCAGCGGTCAGCGGGTGGGCCCGGAGCCCTACAGCCGGGTTGGCCGCGGGCGCGCTGGGAATGGCCAGGCTGGGAGTGGTCGGGCTGGCCGGATTCGAACCGGCGACCTCCGCGACCCAAACGCGGCGCGCTAGCCAAGCTGCGCTACAGCCCGTACGAAAGGTGAGTCTATCGGCTGGGGGCTGAGCCTGCGCCGGGGCTTACACGGTGACGAAGCGGTAGCCGGCGTCGATGAGGCGGGGGAGCACGATCTTCAGGGCGGCCACGGTCTCGGACCGGTCGCCGCCGCCGTCATGCTCCAGGATGATGGAGCCGGTCTTGGTGTTGCGCATGATGTTGTTCACGATGGAGGTGACGCCCGGGCGGGTCCAGTCGCGGGGGTCGACCGACCAGTCGACCGGGGTCAGCTTGTTTTTCGCGCAGAGCTCCAGTACCTCCGGCGACCAGGCGCCGTAGGGCGCGCGGAACAGTGCCGGCTTGCGCCCGATGGCCTTATGGATCGCACCGGTGGTGCGGCTGATCTGGTCAGCGGCCGACGTCGAGGACAAAGTGGGCAGGTTGAGGTGGGTCCAGGTGTGGTTGGCGATCACGTGCCCGGCGTCCGCGACCTCGCGGGCGACGCCTGGGTAGGCCCGCACCTGGATGCCGATCATCGAGAAGGTGGCGGTCACGCCGTACTTCTCCAGCAGCTTGAGTATCTGCGGCGTGTAGATCGGGTTTGGCCCGTCGTCGATGGTCAGCGCGATCCGCTTACGCCCGTCGTGGACGTAGTACATGGGCTGTCCGTCGGTGCTGCTGGTCTTCTTTGGCTTGCTCTTGCCCGCCTTGAGCTTGGCGGCCTCGGTCCGCGTGGTCTTCGTGGGATGTGGCTGGCTCGAGCTGGACTGGGTGGCGCGGACCTGGGCGGATTTGGTGGGGGCCGATATGGCCTGGGTCGGCTGAGACTGGGCCGGGTTCGGTGCCGGGCTGGGGCGCCCCGAGGTGGCGTCGTCAACCTCGCCGGCGCTGGCGACCGGCCGGTTGTGCTCCTGCTCGATGCCGGCCAGCAACGTGAGGCCGCCGACCACGAGAACCGCCCGGCGGGTAAGCACGGTTTTACGCACGCCCATATGCGTTCAAAACCCCCACATCGTTGGCGTTGGCTCGCCCGTTATGCGCGCCGAACATAAAGACTGCCCGCTGATGGCTATGGTTGCACCGAATACTCTAGAGAGGCATAGCCCGAGTTTTGCGTCATTAATCGCGTGTCTGGCGATTATTCATGCCCGTTCGGCCGGAACTCGATCCCCCTGCGGCGTTTCGCGGTGACTTGTAGCACGCCAAACCCTACTGTGGTGCTCCGGGCCGCGGAACAAAGGCAGCTGCATGAGCAAGCATGGGTCGACTAAGGTCGTTCTGGCCAGCGCGGCGGTAATCGCCCTGGCCGGGTGCGGCACGCCCACGAGCACGCTGCCGAGCGTCCTGTCCGGGAACGGTTCCTCGCGCGCAGCCGCGGCGACGGCGTCCGGTAACAAGCCGCTCGGCAACGGCGTGCGGTCGCACGCCCGGGCCGGCTCTTCCTCGACCCCGGTTTCGGCATCAGGGACGTCGATTCCGTTCCCCGTCGCCGTGGGCGACACCTGGGTGTACCAGACACGCTCCAGCGTCACCGGCGGGTCTGGCACCACAACCAACCGGATCGTGGCGGCCGGGCCGACGCCGGTCGGCTACCGGGTCGCGATGGCGTCCACGTCCGACGTCGGCGGCGCCACCGCCAGCAGCGAGCCGGTCTTCTATTTCCACGCCGACGGGACCATCGCCTATCCGGTGACCCAGGTTGGCGGGATATCGGTGCAGGGCAGCGTGCTGTGGCCGGACGCCGCGGGCCTGCTGTACGGCTACGTCTACCACTCGGTGCTGCGCGTGCAGGTCAGCACGGGCGGCTCGGACCAGTACGAGAACGCGAACGTCACCGTCCAGGGTGCAGGCACGACCTCGGTCACCGTCCCCGCGGGCACCTACTCCGCCCTGCTGGTGAAGATGACATTCAGCCTGAAGCTGGGCAACGTCACCACCACGACCGTGATCAGCAACTGGCTGGCCGCCAGCGTCGGCCCGGTGAAGACCGTAGAGGTCGTCAGCGCGGGCGGCAAGACCCAGCTCGTCAGCACCAGCGAGCTGCTGAGGTTCGGCAAGGGCTTCAGCCAGGCTGACGGCAGCTAAGCCGCGTCTGGTCCACCCCAGCCTGGGTAGACCGGGGCCATGACACGGCTGAGACTGACCGGCACAAACATCGACGCGCCGGACGCGAACGCGCTGGCCGATTTCTACCGGCGGCTGCTGGGCTGGACCACGCGCACCGAGGAGCCGGGGTGGGTGGTCCTGGCGCCGCCCGGCGGCGGCCATACGCTGGCCTTCCAGACCGAGACGCGGTACATCCGCCCGGTATGGCCCGCCGGGCCGGGCGACCCGCAGATGATGCTGCACCTGGAGATCGCGGTCGACGACCTCGAGGCGGCCGTGGCGCACGCGGTGGCGCAGGGCGCCACCGTGCCCTCCTTCCAGCCCCAGGAGGACGTGCGAGTCTGCCTCGACCCGGCGGGACATCCCTTCTGCTTGTTCCTGGGTTAGCTTTTGTGCGGCTGGAGTTAGCTTTGTGCGGCCGGCTTCTTCGCGGGGCTAGCGGGCTTCCTCGGTTTTGCCCTGGGCCCACAGGGTGTGGAACACGCCGTCGCGGTCTGTGCGGCGGTAGGTGTGCGCGCCAAAGTAGTCACGCAGGCCCTGGATGAGGGCGGCCGGGAGCCGTTCGGCCCGCAGTGCGTCGTAGTAGGACAGCGCGGCGGAGAAGCCGGGCACGGGCACGCCCAGCCGGACGGCGGTCGCGATCACGTTGCGCCAGGCATCCTGGGCGGCGGCGAGCTCCTTGCTGAACTCGTCGTCGACCAGCAGCGTGGGCAGGTCGGCGTTGTTCTCGTAGGCGGCCCGGATCCGGTCCAGGAACGCAGCCCGGATGATGCAGCCGCCGCGCCAGATGACGGCGATCCGGCCCAGGTCCAGGTCCCAATCGTACTCGCGGCTGCCGACGGCCATCATGTGCCAGCCTTGCGCGTAAGAGACCAGCTTGGACGCGTACAGCGCCTGCTCGATCTGGTCGGCGAACTCGGCCGCCTGGTGGTCCGAACGGTCCGGACCGGGCAGGTTCCGGCTGGCCTGGCGCAGGTCGGCGTGGCCGGACAGCGAGCGGGCGAAGACCGCTTCGGCGATGCCGCTGACCGGCACCCCCAGGTCGAGCGCGTCCTGCACGGTCCAGCGGCCGGTGCCCTTCTGCTCGGCCTGGTCCAGCACGATGTCGACGAACGGCTTGCCGGTGCTGGCGTCGGTGTGGGCCAGCACCTCGGCGGTGATCTCGATCAGGTAGGAGTCCAGGCGGCCGGTGTTCCAGGTGCGGAACGTGTCGGCGATCTGCGCGGGCTCGAATCCGATGCCGTACCTGAGCAGGTCATAGGCCTCGGCGATGAGCTGCATGTCGGCGTACTCGATGCCGTTGTGCACCATCTTCACGAAGTGGCCGGCCCCATCCGGGCCGATGTGCATGCAGCACGGGGTGCCGTCGACGTGGGCGCTGATCGTCTCCAGCATCGGGCCGAGGGACTCATAGGACTCCGCCGAGCCGCCGGGCATGATGGAGGGGCCGTTGAGCGCCCCTTCCTCGCCCCCGGACACGCCCATCCCGACGAAGTGCAGGCCCTGCTCCCGGAGCTTGGCCTCACGGCGGCGGGTGTCGGTGAAGTGCGCGTTGCCGCCGTCGATGATCATGTCCCCCTCCTGTAGCAGGGGGGCGAACTCGTCGATAACGGCGTCGGTAGCCGGCCCGGCGTTGACCATGATGACCAGACGGCGGGGCCGCTCGAGCGCTTGCACGAACTCCTCGGCACTTTGCGTCGGGACGAAGTTCCCCTCGTCGCCGAACTGCTCGACCATGTCGGTGACGCGGGAGGCGGTCCGGTTGTGCAGGGCCACGGCGTACCCGTGGCGGGCGAAGTTACGGGCCAGGTTGCGCCCCATCACGCCGAGCCCGGTGACGCCTATCTGCGCGGTTCCTTGCGCCATGTGCTCTGTGTCTCCTCTGCGGTGTTCTGCGGGTAACGCTCACTATGCCACTTGGGCTCGTGACGAAACCGGTGCGGGAGACGGTACGCTACCGATGTCAGCCGTCGCCTCCGGCTCAGGCCGGGCGGCTGCGACGCGGGCGTAGCTCAATGGTAGAGCCCCAGCCTTCCAAGCTGGTCATGCGGGTTCGATTCCCGTCGCCCGCTCCACAAAAACTCCACTCTACGAGAGTTTTTCGATTTACTGTTCATCTATTTGCAGCCCACCGGCCAACATGGAAACGTTGTAGCGTTATTTCTAATTTAAGCAGGATCTTTAAACTACGCTAAGCTTCTGCGCAGGACCGGTTGGAGCCCCATTTTTCTACCCAAATGCAGCCCTCTCAAGGGCTGGTCATGCAGACTTGAATCCCTCGCCCGCCCCCGCAGGGCGTTCTACCCAATTCCGCAGGCCCGCAGGGCCGGTCACAGCGCACACGGAACGCCGGACGCGCAAGAAGGCGATTCGCTACCGCGACGTCTAGCAAGGCCACGGACCGGCCGCTACCGCCTGCCGACACCTTCAGCACAGAAGACCCTGTCGCCCGCAGTCGCCGAGACGCCGGAACGGCACGCCGCCAAGGTGGCCGTCGGCGCGACAGGCGGGCTGGATCTGGGCGGCCGCGAACGGCATTGAGGTCAAAGACCGTAGACGCCTGCCCGCTGAACGGCCGGTCAAGCTCAAGACGGCGACCGAAAGTAGCCACGCGAGAAGCGAGAAGGCGCCCCAGGCTCGGCCTTCAGTACGCCCTCATGCCGATGAGAGTGCGAACGGGCATAACTATCCGGAGTGCACGAGAAAACCAGACGTCATGTAATTAATCTACAACAAGGCGTCTCTATTTAGCTCCGTGCAACTTCAGTCACTCCAAGATGCGATGATCTGAATTAATTGCTCAGAATGATTGGATGAATCGGCCGAAATGGCCAATCAAAAAGCCGGCAGTAAATAGTGCTATTGCCGTTATGACTAGACCTAGGAGCTGGGGGGCGCTAGTGCTACCATATGCATAGTCATCTTTTCTTTCGCGATATACGAAGCATGCTGAGATTATCGGACCTACCAATGTGATTGACCTTAGAAAAACTGCACCAGCCGGAAGCAGACCGTATATTATTCCAAAGTACGTCGGTCCGGCATAGGTGATAGATGGCACCGCTATTAGACCAGATACACCTCCCCAGCGCACCGCCTTGTCGTTTAGATTACCGACCTCTCCGCTCTTGTCAGATTTAAGGCTCAAGTCACCCGCGGGGCCAATGGCCTTGCGTTAAGCCGATTTAGCGTGATCTACGCCACACCACCCTGTGTGATCACCCGAAGGTCTCCAGTTCAAGGGTCACGCGCTGTACCGGA
>JBAPYC010001328.1:0-6401 GCA_049284535.1 Streptosporangiaceae bacterium | reverse complement strand
GGGACGATCAGGGATGCGACCCGGCCCGGGGCGGTGCGCGCGGCCGCGATGGCGGCCGCGGCATCGGCGGCGAGCGACTGCGCGTCCGGCGTGGTCCGCACCCAGTGGCTGAAGGGACGCGCGGTTGCCTCGATGTCGGAGGTGAGGGGCGCGTCGTAGCGGCGGTGGTAGGTGGCGTGGTCGCCGATGATGTTGACGACCGGCGACTGGGCTCGCATCGCGTTATGCAGGTTGGACAGGCCGTTGGCCAGGCCGGGGCCCAGGTGCAGCAGGGTCGAGGCCGGGCGGTCGGCCATCCGGGCGTAGCCGTCAGCGGCTCCCGTAACGACACCCTCGAACAGTCCCAGCACGCTGCGCATGCCCTTGGCGCGGTCGAGCGCGGCGACAAAGTACATCTCGGAGGTTCCCGGGTTGGCGAAGCACACGCCAATCCCGTTCTGGGTCAGCGTTGCCAGCAGGCTGTCCGCGCCGTTCATTGAAGAATGCCTCTTTCTGGGTGCCGTCCCGGCCACTCTGCCCGTCGATGCGGTGAAGCACAACCACCCGGTCATGTCATGCCTTGCTCCTCCCGGATAAGCGGGCCTTCGGCAGCGCCATCGAGACGCCGATGCCCGCCATCAGCAGGGCGGTGTCCAGTTCGACCCAGCTCAGTACCAGGACGGGCCGTGGCTGCTGTAGGGCTTTTCGAGGGCCGCGGCCTCGTCGCCGGTCAGGTTCAGCTCCAGCGCGGCGACGGCTTCGGGCAGGTGATGCGGTCTGGTCGCGCCGACGATCGGGGCACTGACCGCCGGGTGGCGCAGCACCCAGGCGAGCGCGACCTGGGCCATGGTGACGCCGCGGGCGCGGGCGAGTTCCTCCACTGCGCTGACGACGGGCTCGTCCAGGGGTGAGTCGAAGGCCTGCACGACGTGGTCGACGCTGGACCGGGTGGACTGCTCGCCCCAGGGACGGGCCAGGCGGCCTTTGCCCTGCGGGGAGTAGGGCACCAGCCCGACGCCGGTATCGGCGCACATGGCCATCAATTCCGGCTCGTCCTGACGGCGCAGCAGGTTGTACTGGTTCTGCATGGACACGAACCGGGTCCAGCCGCCCACGTCGGCGGCGTGCTGCAGCTTGGCGAACTGCCAGGCGTACATCGACGACGCACCGAGGTAGCGGACCTTGCCGTCTTTGACGATGTCGTGCAGGGCCTCCATCGTCTCGGCGACCGGCGTGCCGGGATCGAACCGGTGGATCTGGTACAGGTCGACATAGTTGGTACCGAGCCGGGTCAGTGACGCGTCGATCTGCTCCATGATGGCTTTGCGGGACAGGCCGGATCCGCCGGGACCGTCGTGCATCTTGCCGAACACCTTGGTGGCCAGGACGATGTCCTCGCGTCGCGAATAGCGCCTGATGGCGCGGCCGGTGACTTCCTCTGAGGTGCCGGCCTGGTAGGTGTTCGCGGTGTCCCAGAAGGTAATGCCGAGCTCGATGGCCTGCCGGAAGAATGGCTGCGCCTCGTCGTCAGCCAGGGCCCACTGGTGTGCCCGTTCGGTCGTGGGGTCGCCGTAGCTCATGCAGCCCAGCGCGAGCCGGCTGATCTTCAGCCCGGTGTCACCGAGCCGGGTGTACTCCATCTGGTGGTCTCCTTCGCCGTGCGCGGCCGGGGTGCCCCGGGCCCGGGCTGCTGCCGCTGAGCGTGGCTGGCGGCCTACCGGGGATCCTGGTCGAGCCGCGCGCTGCCTGCCGCGCTGGTGTCACCGGTACCGGGAGAGTCAGCAGTGATGCTGGCGGCACGCTCGCGGCTGGCAGTGGCTTCCCAGCTGGCCAGCATCGCCAGTGCGTCGTCGGACGGGGTGCCGGGTTGGTGGTGTAGACGGTGAGGGTGAGGCCGGGGTCGGCGGGCAGCTCCATCGAGTTGAAGCTGACCTCGACATGGCCGACCACGGGGTGGCGGAAATACTTGGTGCCTGCCTGGTGCAGCGTGACGTTGTGCGCGGCCCAGGCGGTGCGGAAGAACTCGCTGCGGGTGGCGAGCTCGCCGACCAGGTCCGTCAGGGCGCGGTTGTAGGGGTCACGGCCGGCTTCGCTGCGCAGCACGGCGACGGTCGAGCCGGCGACGTCCTCCCAGCCCGGGTACAGATCGCGGGCTCTCGGGTCGAGAAAGCAGAACCGGGCCAGATTCGGCAGGCCCCCGGCCGGCTGCTTTGCCACCGGCCGCGGATCGCCGCCCATGGGGCCGTCGTCATAGAGCGGGGCGTACAGGGCACGGGCGAGCGGGTTGATGACCAGCACCTCAAGCAGCCCATTACGCACGAACGCCGGCGTCGTGATCGACTCGACCACGCGGACGACGCTGGATCGCACCGGCGAGGCCCCGCCGCGGCGGCGTGATGACCGTGACGGCGCGGACATGCGGGACGGCCGCGCGGCGCGGGCCAGGTCGAACAGGTGAATCCGCTCGGCCTCGTCGAGCTGCAGCGCCCGGGCGACCGCGTCGAGCACCTCGTCGGACACCCTCGTTGATGTGGCCCTTCTCCAGCCGTACATACCAGTCAGTGGACACCCCGGCGAGCACGGCGACCTCCTCGCGGCGCAGGCCGGGACACGCCGTGCGCCGCCACCGGGCGGCAGGCCGGCCTGTCCCGGGGTGATGCGAGCGCGCCGGGTGGTGAGGAACTCGCGGATCTCGGCTCGGTTGTCCACACCACCGAGCGTACGGCGGGCCCGGGTCAGCTGGGGGGTCGAGCTTGTCCCCCCGATGAACCCCACCTCCCGCGCCTGCGTGAGATGCGATTGCATGGAAGAGGCCGGGCCGCGCGATGGGCCCAGTCGTCGTCCACCTGCGCAGAACCAAGGAGACGTCATGACCGGATGGACACCTGCCGAGCTCCACCGCATCGGCTCAGCCGAGGAACTGCAGATCATCACCGGTCGCCGCGACGGCAGCGACCGTCCGCCCGTGCCGATCTGGGTCGTGCGCGTGGGCGATGAGCTGTATGTGCGTTCATTCCGCGGGCCCGACGGCGCCTGGTACCGGCACGCCAGCCAGCACCCGGCCGGACGCATCCGGGCCGGCGGCATCGACCGTGCCGTCACCTTCGACGCGGCCGGCCGGGACGGCGAGGTCCGGCCGGCGGTCGATGACGCCTACCGGGCCAAGTACGCCCGCTACGGCGACAGTTACCTCGGCCCGATGCTGGCAGAACAAGCAGCCGCCACCACGCTGAAGCTCACCCCGTCCAGCTGACCCTGATCTGCGGCGCCTGAGCTGCGGCGCCCGATCTGCGGAGCCTGGCCAGCGATGCCCCGGCCGCTAGGGTTCCCGCAGGTCATGAGGAGCTTCCAGTGACTTGAACGTCCCGTCGCAGAGTTCACTTGCTTTGTCCCAGATGTGGACGACTAAGTGACAACTCCCCGGTTACTCATCGTCACATGCCAGCTGGAGTCCATACCCGCACGTAGTCCACCTTCACGTCGGACGCGGCACCGTAGACGGCCGTATTCCCGCTGCCCACGTTGAGGATCAGCGCCTCGGGCTGGCCGTTGTCATCGGTCGGGAAGCTCTTGACCAGCCTGCCGTCCCAGTACACGTCGTCAGAGGTGGCGTGCCGCCAGATGCCGTAGACATGCCAGCCGCTCGACCAGGTACCCGGTACGGACCCATGGTTATGGGCACCGGAGGGGGAGTGGTAGTTGACCGTGAGGTCACCAAGCCCTTCGGCGATATCCGCCTCACCTGCAGCGGGCCAGTTGGCTCCGCTGACCCACCACGCAGGCCAGTTGTCGATAGACGAGCCGGAGCCGGGGAAGAAGATCCGTGCCTCGGCGAACCCGCCGACCGGTAGCGCGTACCCGTCTGGTGTCGAACCACCACAGGGCGTTTCGGTACCGCCGCTGCAAACCGCCGCACCTGTGGAGGAATCCGACAGCTGCAGGTTGAGGTCCCCGCCGCTCTCGAAGACATCGGACGCGGAAGTGGTGACGGCGTTCACGGAGCCGCCGTCACCGATTGCCCATTTGCTGGTGTTCACGGACGTACCGTTGAACTCGTCATCGAAGGCCATCGTCCAGTTTCCCGATACGCCGTCCGGTTGGAGACCGGTCCCCGGACTGGTCGGCGTGGGCGTTGCGGGAGCGGTCGGCGTGGCCGTTGCCGGAGTGGTCGGCGTGGCCGTACCCGGACTGGACTCCTTTCCTGGACTGGTCGGCATGGCCGTTCCTGGACTGGCCGGCGTGCCCGGTCCCAGGAACGTCCACCGCTGCTTCCTCCTGCCATTACAGGGCCGGGTGTCAAGCTGGGTCCTGAGCCTGGTGTTCCAGGCTGGATCGCTTAGGCAATTGCCGGATTCTGCGCTGACGATCGTCCCGTTCGCTAGTGTCCACTGCTGGCTGGCCTCGCCGTCGCAGCCCTGGAGGTCGACCAGGACGCCATTGCGGATGACATCCATGCACTTGCCATTGATGGTAATCGTGCCATCAGAATTAACGGACCAGTTCTGCGCAGTGTCATTACTATTGCAGCGCCATATCTGCACACGCGCGCCATCGGTACTAGAATTACGGTTATCGTCCACGCATAGCTGAGGGGTTCTATGCATGCCTGAGACGATGAGACCGGCGGTACTGCTGGTGTTACTGCTGACGTAAGTAGCTCGCAGAGCATGTGCGCCGACGGCAGCCACGGCCGTCCCGAAGACGGCGGCCCCGGCGATCAGTACCACTGTTATCGTCCAGTACGGCCGGGTTAGTTTTACTACCTCAGCCGGCAGGTCCAGAGGCGCCAGGTGCCGACGTTCTCCACGGTAGCCAGCCCGCTGACCACGGTGCCGGGGTGATGATTTCACAGCATTCCCTCGTCCAAATTCCGCGCCAGACCGCGCAGATCCGAGTAAATCCGAGTAATAAGCCAGTGCCGCGACCGAATTGATATCAGGTCTTGGTCAGGCCGCACTTGATGCGGCCAAGATAGAAGCGCTGACCGGATGGTTCTTTGCCGTTAACTTCTTATATGAGCCGCCAGATTGGGGTGTTCAGGCACCGAGGATGGCGTAATAGATCGGCAAGATCTTTCCGGCCGGTGGCCGCGGCATGCCAGAGCTCACGACGGCATGACGGCTGTCAAGCGACATGATGGCTGTCCCGGGACAGTCTCGTCGGCCGCCCGCTGTCGGACGCCCGCTGTCGGACGCCCGCAAGTGATAATGCGACATGTTGAGTTGAGACAAGTAGCGGTTCACCTGGCCACGGCATCGCGGCACGCCGGGCGCTCGCCAGGCCCACCGCGTTGCCGATCTCCCGGATGCTGGGCGGGCAACCGTGGCGCCGGACGGAGTCCTCGATGACCTGGAGCGCGAGACGCTGGCTCGGGGTCAGGCCATCGTGGGATTGTTCACGCGCTCTCATCGCTCGCACAGCAGCCTCCTACGGTCGCCATCAGCAGGAAGTACCAGATGGATGAGTACTATCAAACACTACTTCGAGTAATCGAACAAGATGTTCGATGGATGATTACAGCAGAGCGATCAAGATCTGCGTGCGCCGAGCATCTGCCCCGCAGCCCTTGCAGGTGGGGGAGCAGCAGCCGGTATATACCGCTTACGCCTAGGCGGACGGCGGCGGGTGCGGGAGACCGCCATCGACGGGGAGCGTGGACGGGGACCGATGCGCCCCGAACTCCAGCGCCGGTTATGCCGCCCAGGTCAGGGCCCACCTGAGAGCTCGTAACCTATGTACTGGTCCGGCCCGGTTCGCAGGTAGACCACGACCGCGCAGGAGTGGGTGTGCGCCCCTGGGTATATCTCCGCGAGCAGCTGGTCCCGGTGGAGAGCCAGCGGCGGGTAGTTCCCGACCACCCGGACCGGCCAGGTCGCTCCGGCCTCGACCTGCCGCAGGCTCTGCGCCGGGCCGCCGTAGTTGTCGTAGTTCCGGTTGCACCAGTGCACCCGTGAATCGGCACTTTGGCCAGGAAACACGTTGTAGGTAGCGCGGTACCAAAAAAGGAAGCCGCCGGCCGCGAAGAGCAACGCGATCAGTGCCCAGGCAATCGCTTGCCGACGCCGTTCAGCCCGTGGGTCCGTGACCACGCTCATACCTGGCCATGAAACCCGAATCGTCGCCCGGCCGCCAAAATCCGCACCGAGCTGAGTTGCTCTCTCACGGCCAGCACGTCACCCGGCACCTGGGAAATGACACTATCCATCCGCTGGGCTCTCGCCCGTCGTTGCGAAACGTCCGCCGGTCTAGCGCTGCCTCTGGCTGCAGTCGTTGGAAAGGACTAGTTCTAAGCCATCGGGCAGGTCGCAGGGCTCGGCTGGCATATGCAGGCGAAGACCACGGAGCACGGCTCGGCGCCGCTCCCAAGGTAGCGTCCAAAGCCGCTCGCGCTGTCACCTACGTTAACCTACATTGTCATACAT
>JBAPYC010001327.1:0-1993 GCA_049284535.1 Streptosporangiaceae bacterium | reverse complement strand
CCGCTCTCCAGTGCCCACCGGCCGAACCACATGCCCCGCTCCCCGTCCCCGAGCAGCGTGTAGACGGCCGCCAGCCGGTTGGCGCTCGCCGCCGCCACCGCAAGCAGGTCCGGATCGTGCCGCGCCTGCTCCATCGCCTCGGTCAGCAGCGTCCGCGCCTCGGCGAGCTGGCCGGAGGAAAATGCCATCGTGCCGAGCACGCAGCTGCGCAACGGAGAGGGTGCCGCCGCCTCGACCACTGGACGCAGGGCGGCACCGCGGCCCTCGTCGGCCAGCGTCAGGTGCAGCGCGGCGATCATCAGCCGCCGTTCCCTGTCGGCCCGGGCCGGGGACACGTCGGAGGCCCACTGCAGGTGGGTGGCTGCGACTGCCAGCCGGCCCCGGGCTACCTCATCCTCGGCCAGGCGCTCCAGCTGGGCCGCCAGCTGCTCGTCGGGCTGGTCCAGCGCGGCCACCCGGTGCTCCCAGGACGCCTGCTCGCTGACCACGGTCGCGGCCCGGGCGTGCAGCTGCCGCCGCCGGGTCGCCGTGATCCCGGCGTAGATGGCGTCCCGGACCAGCAGGTGCCGGATCTGCACGGGGCAGCTGGGCTCGTCCGGCCACCAGTCCGCCAGCCCGGCCGCCACGGCCGGCTCGATGGCCGCGCTGGCCGAACCGGCCTGGGCCGCCTGCCCCAGCTGGGCCAGCGGGATCCGCACGTTCAGCACCGCCAGCATTTCCAGGATGTCCCGCGTATCGGGCGGCAGCCCGCGCAGCTGGTCAGCAATGGCGTCAGCCAGCGACCGGGGCAGCCTCAGCCGTCCCGGGAATCGCGGGTCGGGACCGGATCCCTCGGCCAGCACGGTATGCACATACAGCGGGTGGCCGCCGGTACCCAGGTAGAGCTGGTGCACGGCCTGATCGTCCAGGGGCCGCGTGGTCAGCGTGGCCGCCAGCTCCGCGACCTCGTCCAGGCTCAGGCCGCCCAGGACCAGATGCGCGCTGTGCTCCATGCTGGTCAGCAGCCGCTGGGCGGCCTGGTCCAGGCCGCGGCCTGGGCCGCGGTAGGTCACGACCGCGACGACCCGGTCTACCGACAGCCGCCGCAGCACGAACGTCAGCGCCTCGACCGACAGCCGGTCGGCCCACTGCACATCGTCGACTCCGATGGCTATCGGGCCAGCATCCTGGAGCTCGTCCACCACTTGCAGCAGCCGCGCGCCAACGGCGAAGGACGAGGCCGGCGGGTCTGCCTCCGGCCGGATTACCGGGATGGCCTGGCCAGCCGAGCGGAGCAGCTGGTCGACGATTCCGTAGTCGAGATCGGCCTCGGCCTGGCTGGCGCGAGCGATGAGCACCCGTGTCCCCTCGAGGGCGTGCCGGGCCAGGACGGTCTTGCCCATTCCCGGATCACCCTCGATGGCCACCAGCCACGGCTGGCCATCCGCCGCCCGCCGGAGAATCTCCGCAACGCGCTCAAGCTCGGCCGTCCGGCCGACGAACACGTCCGCCGCAGGCTGCCCGTCTCGCACCCGCCCACCTCGCTCCCGCCCATGACATTCACGAGCCTAACCGGCACCGGACCGGCGCTCCATCCCTGCCCGCAGGGCGCAACCCTGGGGAGGTGAACTAGGGAGTTCTGCTAGGGACCGGGGCCCGGATCTGGCCGAAAGTAGAGGTGTCAGGAAATAGAGCAAAGACAAAAGGAGACCCCCGAAATGAGCACCCAGACCCACACCCGCGACCACGCGGCCGGCTACAGCACCGACGAGATCATGCACAGCTACGACCGGGAGGTGCGCTCGGCGCGGATCCGCCGCTGGCTGCTGGGCATCGGCGCGCTGGTGGGGGTGGCCATCGCGGCAGTGGCCGTGCTGCTGGTGACCACGACGTCCAGCACGCCGTCCGCCCCGGCTGCGCCCACGACGTCCACGTCCAACCCGGCCGTCCCGGGCAACGTCCCGTCCGCCAACCCGGCCGTGCCCAGCCGGCCCAACGCCCCGACCGTCAACCC
>JBAPYC010001326.1:0-8784 GCA_049284535.1 Streptosporangiaceae bacterium | reverse complement strand
ACGACCCGGTGAAACCGACCACGGTCTGGACGCCCAGCCTCGCCGCGGTGCGCGCCGTGTCCTTCATGTCCTCAGCGGCTCGGCGCCGGACGACGGCATGGTCCCCGAGAGCCTGACGGCCATGGTCCGTCGCTATCTCGGCGTCTTACCCCGTGCCCTCAGCGTCAGACGCGATGCCGGGCGGCGCGGACCGCGCGGCCTCGGCGAACAGCTGGCGCAGCCACCGGTGCCCGGGATCCCGGTCATAGACCGGATGCCACCACAGCGCCTCGATCAGAGGCGCGACCTCGAACGGGCAGGGCAGGACGCGGATCGGGACAGCGGGGGCGAGCTGCCGGGCCAGCCGCTCCTGGATCAGCGCCACGCCGTTGCTGGCGGCGACGAGGAACGGCAGGGCCAGGAAGGTCTCGGCTACCAGCTGCACCCGGGGCTGCACGCCCAGCATGCTGAGCTGCTTGCCCGCGGGGGTGTAGGAGGCCGGCTCGTGATGAGCGACCACCATCGGCAGCTCCTCCAGGTCGGCCAGGGTCACCTTCTCCCCGACGCCGGGATGACCGGCCGCCACGATGCAGACCCACCGGTCGGTGAACAGCTGCTGTGACGGCAGATCCGACAGGAAGCCGTGCGGCAGCGCCATCGCGTCCACCTCACGCAGGGCCTGGGCAGCATCGTTGACCACGGGAATGGCGACCTGATGCAAGCGCAGCCGCACGCTGGGCGCCTGCTGCAGCAGCGCGGCCAGCTGCGGGCCCAGCACCGTAATCGCATAGTCGGAGATCAGCACGGTGAACTCACGGTCGGCGGTAGCCGGATCGAAGCCGGGCTCACTGGCGAACACGCGGGCCACCGCGGCCAGCGCGCTGGCGGTCTGCCCGGCCAGCTGCGCGGCCAGCGGGGTCAGCTCATAGCGGTTGCCGACCCGGTCGAGCAGGTCGTCATGGAAGTGACGGCGCAGCCGGGCCAGGGACGCGCTCAGTGAGGGCTGGCTCAGGCCGAGCCGTTCGGCCGCCCGGCTGACGCTGCGTTCGGACAGCAGCGCATCAAGGGACACGAGCAGGTTCAGGTCCAGGTTGGCGAGCTTGCTCTCCGGCCGCGGACGCGTCATCGGTTCCGTCTATATCCAGCATCGGCAAGTTGGTCTTCCCCCGATAGTGCGCCCTGGAGCACATTGAAGGCAATCATCTTCACCCGGAGGAAATCCTGCCGTGCCAGCACACTTCCACGACCAGGCCGCCGCCAAGGGCCTGGTGGACCCGGCCCAGCCGGAGCAGGCGATCGCGAAGGCGGCCGCCGCGTGCTCCAACTGGGGTCGCTGGGGCTCCGATGACACCCGCGGCACGCTGAACTTCCTGACCGACGACAAGCGCGTGCAAGGAGCCGGGCTCATCCGCCGCGGCGTCTCGTTCTCCCTGGCCCAGTCGTTCGACATGAACGGTCCCCAGACCGGCTGGCGGCGGCGCACCAACCCGGTCCACACCATGCTGGACACCGGCGTGGACGCGGCGCGCGGCAACCAGGGTTTCCCGCACGGGTTCGGCGGCGCCGACGACGTGGTGTTCATGCCGCTGCAGTGCTCCACCCAGTGGGACGGGCTCGGTCACATCTTCGACCACGGCCAGGCCTGGAACGGGCGTGCCGCGGCGGATGTGGTGACCAGCGAGGGTGACCAGGTCACCGGCATCGAGACGGCCGCCGCGCTGATCGCCGGCCGGGGCGTTCTGCTGGACGCGGGCCGGGTTCTCGGCCGCGACGGCGAGCTGCCCGACGGGTTCGCGATCACGCCAGAGCACCTGGAGCAGATCATCGACGCCCACGGCGTGTCCGTCGGCCGGGGCGACATCGTGCTCATCCGGACCGGCCAGCTGGCCCGCGCCCGCCGCGACGGCTGGGGCGGGTACGCCGGCGGTCCCGCGCCGGGGCTGTCGTTCACCTGCGCTCCGTGGCTGCACCGCACCGAGATCGCCGCGATCGCCACCGATACGTGGGGTTTCGAGGTGCGGCCCAACGAGTTCGACGAGGCGTTCCAGCCGCTGCACCAGGTCGTTATCCCGCACATCGGCCTGTACATCGGCGAGATGTGGGATCTGGAAGCTCTCGCCGCGGACTGCGCAGCCAGCGATGGCCGGTACGAGTTCTGGCTCACCGCCGCGCCGATTCCCGTCACCGGCGCGGTCGGATCACCGGTCAACCCGATCGCGGTCAAATAGCCGAGGAGCCGCACATGCCTACCGTCCGGAACGCCCTGATCATCGGCGGCGGCGCCGCCGGGTGCGCCGCAGCCATCCTGTTCGCCCGGGACGGCGTGAGCGTCGAGCTGGCCGAGATCAAGCCCGACCTGTCCGCGCTGGGCTCCGGCATCACGGTGCAGGGCAACGCCCTGCGGGTGCTGCGCCAGCTCGGCGTCTGGGACGAGGTGGCGGCGGCCGGGTACGCCTTCAGCACGCTCGGGCTGCGGGCCCCGGACGGCACCCTGCTGGTTGAGATGGAAGATGTCCGAACGGGCGGGGCTGACCTCCCCGCGACGGTCGGGATGTACCGTCCCGCGCTGGCCCGGATACTCACCGAGGCCGCCGTCGCGGCGGGTGCCAAGCTGCGCTTTGCCACTACCGTGCGCTCGCTGAGTTCCGACGACAGCGGCGTCGACGTCACCTTCTCCGACGGCACCACGAGCCGGTATGACCTGGTCATCGGGGCGGATGGAGTCCGCTCCCAGATCCGGTCACTGCTGGGGATCGAGCTGGAGACCCGGCCGACTGGGATGGGCATCTGGCGGGTGTTCACCTCCCGGCCCGAGAGCGTGACACGCACCGACCTGTACTACCACGGCGCCTGCTATATCGCCGGCTACTGTCCCACCGCGGACGACAGCCTGTACGCCTACCTGGTCGAGGATGCCCAGGACCGGTCCGGGCTGGCGCCGGAGCAGAAGCTGGCGGTCATGCGGGAGCTGGCCTCGCACTATCACGGCCCCTGGGACGACATCCGGGCCGTCATGACCGACCCGGGCCGGATCAATTACACCCGGTTCGAGACTCACCTGCTCGACCCGCCGTGGAACCGCGGCCGGGTCGTGCTCATCGGCGACGCCGTGCACACCTGCCCGCCCACCATCGCCCAGGGCGCGGCCCTGGCCCTGGAGGACGCTGCCGTGCTGGCCGACGTCCTGCTCGCGGCCGAGGACCTCGGCCAGGCCACCTTCGACGCCTTCACCGCCCGCCGCTTTGACCGCGTCAAGACCGTGGTGACCGAATCGGTCCAGCTCGGCCAGTGGATGCTCGACGGTGTCGAGGGGAACGTGCCCGCCCTGATGGGCAAGGTCATGGCCCTGGTCAGCCAGCCCGCCTGAAGAGAACGGAAAAGGAATACCCATCATGACCAATCGCCTGATCACCCACCTGCGGCACGTCGATCTGGCCGTACCCGACCACGGCAAGCAACTGGACTTCTTCACCAGCACCTGGGGGCTGCGGGCCGAGCAGAGCGACTCTGGCCTGACCTTCCTGGCCGCGGAGGGATCCCCAGAGCAGTACGTGGTCCGGCTGCGCCAGGCCGCGGACAAGCGGATCGACCTGATCGCGTTCGGCGCGGCCAGCGCCTCCGATGTGGACACCCTGGCCGGGAAACTCGGCGCGGCCGGCGTGCAGCTGGTCAGCGAACCCGCCGAGCTGCAGACCCCCGGCGGCGGCTACGGGTTCCGGTTCTTCGACAACGAGGGCCGCACCGTGGAGGTCAGCTCGGACGTCGCGATCCGGGACCACCGCAAGATCGAGGAGGGTGAGTCGATTCCGGTCCGGCTGTCCCACGTGGTCATCAATTCCGCCGACCCCGAGGCCACCCGCGCGTTCTACGAGAAGCACCTGGCTTTCACGCTGTCGGACACCCTGATGCACCCGCACATGGGCGACATGATGTGGTTCATGCGGATCAACTCCTGGCACCACAGCCTGGCCATCGCCCGCGGCCCGCACCCCTCGCTGCACCACGCCAGCTTCGAGATGCGCGGCATCGACGAGTACATGCGCGGCACCGGCCGGCTGCTGCGCGCCGGGGTGGAGAAGATCTGGGGTCCTGGCCGGCATATGGCCGGGAACAACACCTTTTCCTACTTCCTGGACCCGCATGGCAACACCGTCGAGTACACCACCGAGCTGGAGCAGATCGACGAGGACGCCTGGCATCCGCACCTGTACGACTTCACCCAGCCTGAGGTCGCCGACCAGTGGGGCACCGCCAACCAGATGAACGAATTCGTCGCGGCCAGATCGTTCAACGATCCCGACCGCGGCATGTTCGTCGCCCCGCCAGTCTGATAGGGGCGATCTGATGCGCTTCGCCACCTTCACCCGCGGCGGCCAGCTGCAGGCCGCCGCGGTCAGCGACGCCGGGCTGCACCCGCTGCCCACGGGCACCACCGTGCTCGACCTGGTCCGGGCTGGGCTGGAGGCCGCGCTGGAAGCCGGCCGCGCGGCCCTGGACGGCCCAGCCGTTCCGCTGGCCGAGGTGCGGCTGCTACCGCCGTTCAGCCCGCCGACAGTCCGGGACTTCGTCGCCTTCGAAGAACACGTCGAGGGTGTGGTCGCTAGTGTCGGCGACGGCGCGGGGGTGGTGCCGGAGTGGTACCAGGCTCCCACGTTCTACTTCACCAACCCCTACGCGATCGTGGGCCCGTACGACGACGTCCCGGTCCCACCCGGGTCGCAGCTGCTGGACTTCGAGTGCGAGGTCGCGGCCGTTGTCGGCCGGGACGGCGCATCGCTGACCCCCGAACAGGCCCGGGATCACATTTTCGGGTACACGATCCTGAACGACTGGTCGGCTCGCGATCTGCAGCGGCGGGAAATGAAGGTCAGCCTTGGGCCGGCCAAGGGCAAGGATTCGGCCACCACGCTCGGCCCCTGGCTGGTGACCGCCGACGAGCTCGAGCCGTACACCGATGCCGATGGTTTCCTGGCCCTGGACATGCGCGTGTCGGTGAATGGCGCCGAGGTCGGCCAGGACCTGCTGTCCAACATGGGCTGGCCATTTGAGGACCTGATCTCCTACGCCTCCCGGGGCACCTGGGTCCGCGCCGGGGACGTACTCGGCTCGGGCACCTGCGGCAACGGCGGCTGCCTGGCCGAGCTGTGGGGCCGCCGCGGGCAGCTCGACCCGCCCCCGCTGCGCCCCGGTGACGTGGTCGAGATGACGGTCGAGGGTATCGGCACCATCCGCAACGCGGTCGTCCCCGGCGCCGAGCTCCCGCCGGTCCGGCCCGCCCGCCCGCGACCCCGGGCCCGCAAGCGGACGCCATGAGCGTCGTCGTTGTCACCGGCGCCGGCCAGGGCCAGGGCGCGGCCGAGGCCCGGCTGCTCGCCGCCCGCGGCGCGAGCGTCATCGCCACCGACCAGACTAAAACCCCGGCCGAGGATCTCCCCGGCGCCGAGTACCGCCAGCTGGACGTCACCGACGAGGCCGGCTGGGCCGCTCTGGCCAAGCACCTGGCCGGGCGTTACGGCCGGGTGGACGGCCTGGTCGCCAACGCCGGCGTCACCTGGCGGGCCCGGCTGCTCGACGTCACCCCCGCCGACCTGCACCGCGTGCACGAGGTCAACGTCACCGGCGCGCTGCTGGCCATCCAGGCCGTAGCGCCGCTGATGACCGCCGGTGGGTCGATCGTGCTGGTCGGCTCGGCCGCCGCGCTGACCGGCCACTACCCGGCCGCCTACACCGCTAGCAAGTGGGCGCTGCGCGGGCTGGCCAAGGCGGCGTGCCTGGAACTGGGTCCCCACGGCATCCGGGTCAACACTATTCATCCGGGCTACATCGAGACCCCGATGACAGCTTCGGCCGTTCCCGCCTTCCGGGCGGCCAATCTCGCCGAGACCCCGCTCGGCCGCACCGGCACAGTGGACGACGTGGCCCCCCTGGTGGCGTTCCTGCTCAGCGAGCAGGCCTCGTTTATTTCGGGCGCCGACATCCCGGTCGACGGCGGCATGACCGCCCACGGCGGCGTGAAATCCATCAGCGACGCGGTGCGGGCATGACCGGACGGCTGGCGGGCAAGGTCGTGCTGATCACCGGCACGGCCAGCGGCCAGGGCCGGGCCGCGGCACTGCTGTTCGCGGCCGAGGGCGCCATCGTGGCCGGCGCCGACGTCAACGCTGAGGGCGCCGCCGAGACCGCGGCGCTGGTCCGCGCCCGCGGTGGCCGGATGGACAGCACCAACCCGCTGGACCTGAACGACGAAGACCGCGTCAGGGCCTGGATCGATGCCGCGGCCACGGAGCACGGCGGCATCGACATCCTGTACAACAACGCCGGCGCGACCCGGTTCTCGCCGATCGCCGAGACCACCTATGCCGACTGGTCCTACACGATCCGCAACGAGCTGGACATCGTCTTCCTCGCCACCAGGCACGCCTGGCCACACCTGATCGCCCGCGGCGGCGGCTGCGTGCTGCTGGTCGGTTCCACC
Source organism: Streptosporangiaceae bacterium (assembly GCA_049284535.1). Classification (GTDB taxonomy): domain Bacteria; phylum Actinomycetota; class Actinomycetes; order Streptosporangiales; family Streptosporangiaceae; genus Palsa-504. The sequence continues at coordinate 2,330 of JBAPYC010001326.1, read as the reverse complement.
GCCGGCCTCACCGGATCACTGACCAACACCCGTATCGCGCACACCGCCAGCAAAGGCGGGGTGGTAGCCATGACCAGGCAGCTGGCCGCCGAAGGAGCCGCACACGGCATCCGGGCCAATTGCATCAGCCCCGGCATGATCGCCACCCCGGCCAGCGCGGGCACCTTGCTGGCCGAGGACCACCCGATGCGCTCCATCGCCCGGGCCATCCCGCTCGGGCGCATCGGCACACCGCAGGACGTCGCCCGCTGCGCGCTCTTCCTGGCCTCTGACGAGGCCTCCTACGTGACCGGCGCCAACCTCGTCGTCGATGGCGGCTGGTCAGCCGTCCTGCCCGGCGCCAGCTAGCCGCACCGAGAAAGGAACTACCTATGTTCGAGTATTTTCCGGGCAACTATGTCTGGAACCTCGGTGTCGTCGCCGCCCTTAACAGCGGCGGCCTGATTGACGAGGTGGACCGGGCCTGCCGCCCGATCAGGGAGGCTGCGGCCCGCGGCGAGGATGCCGGTACCCCTGACTTCCTGCGCGCGTGGGCTGCCCTGACCGATTCCCTCGTCGCTCAGGGCGAGGCGGCCGAGAAGGCGGGCCACACCAGGACCGCCGGGCAGCTCTACGCCCGGGCCACCAACTACTTGTGCCAGGCCGAGCGGATGCAGAGCGCCAAGGCCCCGGACCGGCTGGACACCTACCGGCGTGTCCTGCAGTTGCAGCTGAAAGCCTTCGCCCTGAAGGATCCGCGCCTGTCCCGGGTCGAGATCCCTTATGAAGGCACCACCCTGCCCGCTTACTTCAGCCAGGCCCCGGCCACCGACGACGGCCCCGCCCCGGTCATGATCATGTGGAACGGGCTGGACTCGACCAAGGAGCACATGTACTCCTCCGGCCACTGGGAGGAACTGGCCGCCCGCGGCATCTCCACGCTCATGGTCGACTGCCCGGGCTCCGGCGAAGCCCTTCGGCTCCAGGGACTGACCGCGCGGGTCGACACCGAGGCCTGGGCCGCCGCGTGCGTCGACTACCTGCTCACGCGGGACGACGTCGATCCCGCGGCCATCGGCCTGGTCGGCTGGTCCCTCGGCGGGTACTTCGCCCCGCGTGCCGCCGCCTTCGAGAAGCGGCTCGCCCTGGTCGTCGCCTGGGGCGCCAACCACGACTGGGGCGCGGTCCAGCGCCGACGGCTCCAGCGTGAGGGGGAGCGGCCCGTACCGCACTACTGGGACCATGTGCTGTGGGTCTGGGGTTACAGCTCCCTGGATGAGTTCATTGAGTTCGCCGACCGGGTCAACCTGGACGGCGTGGTGGAGAAAATCACCGTGCCGTTCCTGATTGCTCACGGCGCGGGCGACCGGCAGATCCCGCTCGAATACGCGCACCGTTCTTACGAGCAGGCCGTGGCCAGCCCTCGGCGTGAACTGCGCATCTTCACCGCCGAGGAGGGTGCCACCGAGCACATCGGCCTGGACCACCTGCCACACGTCAGCACGTTCATCGCCGACTGGGTCGCTGACACCTTCGCCGAGCAAAACACCGCCCGCCGCTGATAACTGGGCCGGGAGACAGCAGAAAGAATCACTCGGCAGGCCAACTGCGCCTTGGACACTGCGGCGGCCCGGCGGCCGCTGGCCCGAACCTCGGTCATCACCTAGCCGCTGCGGCCTTAATGTCACGTTCGAGGAACTCCAGCGCCGTAACGCGGCTAGGTCACGCGACCCACGAGGGGACGACCTGGGCGAGTCGGCCCGGGTCGGTCAGCGTGCGGATCATAGTGATGGCGCCGCCTGTGACCGTGAAGGCCATGACCGTGACCGGCCGCCCGTGCACCGGTTAGCTCCGTTCGAAGATCGCGGCGATGCCCTGGCCGCCGCCGATGCACATCGTTACCAGCGCGTACCTGCCGCCGGTCCGGCGCAGCTCGTAGAGGGCCTTGACAACCAGGATGGCTCCGGTGGCGCCGAGCGGGTGCCCCAGCGAGATGCCGCTGCCGTTCGGGTTGGTCCGTTCCGGCGGAAGGCCGAGCTCGCGGACGACGGCGAGGGCCTGCGCGGCGAACGCCTCGTTCACCTCGAACACGTCGATGTCATCCACCTTCAGATCGGCTCGCTGAAGGACCTTGCGCACCGCGGGTACCGGCCCGACGCCCATCACACGCGGCTCGACACCGGCGTGGCTGTAGGCGACGAGCCTGCCCAGTGGCTGGCAGGCCTGCCGTTCGGCATAAGTCTCGTCGGCCAGCATCACGGCCGCGGCGGCGTCGTTGACGCCCGAGGCGTTGCCCGCGGTCACTGTGCCGTCCTTGGCGAAGGCCGGCTTCAGCCTGGCCAGGTCAGCTA
>JBAPYC010001325.1:0-11042 GCA_049284535.1 Streptosporangiaceae bacterium | reverse complement strand
GCCGGCCGGGGCCCACTAGGCGTCGTCATGCGAGATGACGTCGAGCACATCGGGGTCGACGACGAGGCGGTCACCGGGCAGCTCCCGGCTCAGCGCCTCGATCAGGACGCTGGCTTCGGTCACTAGGGCTCCTTTGCGGCCGGGACACTGGCAGCCGGTACACTGCCGGCCGGGGCGGCGGTCAGGGCGTCCCGGATCAGGCCGGCCGTGGCCTTGGCCCCGGGCGGGCTCATGATCGAGGCGGCGTGGTCGACACCGGCCAGCGGCCGCACGGCCACCAGCACGCCGGGCAGCGCGTCACGGAAGCCCTGGACGGCCTCCATGGCGTAGGCCGGGGAGCTGCCGGCCCCGGTGCTCCACTCGGCGGTGAGCAGCCGGGTGGGTGCCCGCAGCTGCTGCCACGCGGACGGCCCGAAGAAGATATCGGCGGCGTCGGCGACCAGGGCCTCGCTGCTCAGCCTGACCTGGCGGTCCACCAGGTCGTGGGCCAGGTAGTCCAGCAGCAGCGGGTCGGCCGGGTCGAGCAGCGGTGCGGTGTTCGCGACGAAGAACTCCGCGTACTCGCGCACCGACGGCCACTCGCGCAGCTGCCGGGCCAGCCGGTCACCGAACAGGGCGGGCAGCATCTGGCGGGTCAGGCCGGGCGGGGCCGCCATCGGGAAGCCGCCGTCCACCAGGATCAGGCTCTTGACCCGGCCGGGATGGCTGGTGGCCAGCTCGATGGCGACGAAGCCGCCCATCGACATGCCGCACACGTGCACGGCGTCCAGGCCCAGCCGGTCCAGGATGGCCACGATGTCGGCGGCGTGGCGGCTGATCGAGAAGGGGCCCCGGACCTCCGTGCTGTCACCGCGGCCACGCAGATCCGGCGCGATCAGGCTGAGGCCGGGATCGGCGGACCGCAGCCAGTTCCACAGCTTCCGCTGGCTGCTGATGCCGTGGATGGCGAGCACCGGTTCACTGCTCCCGCTGACCACCTCGACGGCCAGCGCGCCCCCGTCGACGTCGACTGTGTGCACTGATCCCATGAATACGACCCTAGGCTTCCGCCACGGGCCGGGTGTCCAGCAGGTGGTCCAGGAGCACGGCAGCATCCAGGGGATGCTCGATCGCCCCCCAGCGCGCTCCGGCCAGGGCAGCCAGGTGCGCGGCCTGGTCGTGGTCGTCGGCCGGGGCCAGGATGATCAGCTCCGGCAGGCCCTGGGCCACCTCCGCCGTGCCATCGTCATCGGTGCTGCGGCAGTCGGACAGCAAGATGACCACCCGGCGGCGGGCCCGGGCCGGGGCCAGCTGCTCCCCCGCGGCCTTGAGCGCCTCGGCCAGCCGGGTCACGCCGTGCCCGCGCAGCCGCAGCAGCCGTTCGGCCACCACCGCGGGTGCTACTTCGCTGACCAGGGGCCGGACGACGTCGACCGAACCGGAGAAGGCCAGCACAGCGTGTTCAGCCGGGGCACGCAGCGCGCAAGCGGCGGCGACCGTGGCGGCCGCCGCGAGCCGGGCTCCGGTCATCGAGCCGGACCGGTCGACCACGACCGCGAAGGCCGTGCTGGCCTTGGCCCACTGGACGGTGGTCAGGTCGTCCAGAGCGACCGGCCGCGCCTCGGCCCGGGCCTGGGACAGCCCTTCCATCGACGCGTCGAGGTCCAGATCGCCATCGGCGGATCCGCGCACCGGCCGCAGCCGGGATACCCCGCGCAACGCGGACCGCCCGGTCCGTGCCCGCTCCAGCACGATGCTCGCGCTGAGCCGGATCGCGGCCGCGCGCAGGCGCTCGTCGGTAGCCGTGGTCATGGCCGCGAGCAGGTTGAACGCGGTCGGATCCTCGGCCAGCGCCGAGCTCAGCGCGCGCTCGTCGAGCACGCCGACCTCCGGGCTGATCTCGGCGAACCGGGCGTGCCTGGACAGCTCGTGCCGACCGGTGGTCTTGCCCTCGGGCCGTCCCGACTTGGGCTGCGGCCGCCGCTGTTGCTGCCCGCCCGCCGCCGGAGCGGCCGGCGGGCTGGTCATTCCCCCGGGCCGTCCTCGCCTCCCTCGCGCGTCCGGGCCTGGGCGGCGCGGACCCGCCGGAAGACCTCCTCGATGACCTGGTCGGCCGACCGCTGGCAGGACTCGTGCAGCCGCACCCGGCCGGACAGGGTGGTCAGGGCAGCGTCCAGCCCGGCCTGCCAGTCGTCGGCCGGAACGGTGCGGATCTCGGCCAGCTCGGGCACCATCCGGGCGTAGTCGATGGCGCCGCGGACCGAGGTGCCGGACCGCAGGTCAGGATGCTCGCGGGTGGCCCGGGCCAGTTCCACCGCCTCGCTGACCAGGGCCTGCTTGGCATGCTCGGCCGCCAGCTGGACGATCTGGCGCTCGTGCTCGGCGTCCTGGTAGCCCACCGCGACCCGGCAGGTCCGGTCGTACAGTGCCATGGACAGCCGGGAGGTGCCCACCGAGTCGTACGGGTTCATGGCGGCGACCAGCCGGAAGCCCTCGTCCGCGGTGATCCGGCCGAGCCTGGGCACGTTGATATCGCCCTCGGACATGACGGTCAGCAGGACGTTGATCGTCTCCTCCGGGACCCGGTTGAGCTCCTCGACGTACAGCAGGCCGCCGTCGCGCATGGCCCGGACCAGCGGGCCGTCGGAGAAATTCTCCGGCCGGTACCCCTGCTCCAGGACGAGCGCCGGGTCGAAGGACCCGATCAGGCGGGCAGGGGTCAGCTCGGCGCTGCCCTCGACCAGCACGAATTCGGCGTGCCGGGCTGCCGCGATCTGGCGCAGCAGGGTGGACTTGCCGGTGCCCGGCGGGCCTTCGAGCAGGATATGGGCGCCAGACGCGAGCGCGGCTCGCACCAGCTCCAGCTCGCGCTGGCGCCCTACTACCTGTTTCGTCATCCGTGCCCGGGTCAGTGCTCGTGCACGATGACGCCGCGCACGTTCTTGCCGGCCAGCAGGTCGTCGTATCCCTCGTTGACCTCGTCCAGCGTGTACGTCCGGGTGATGATCTCGTCCAGCTTGAGGTCGCCGGCCTGGTAGAGCCCGAGGATCTTGGGGATGTCGGTGGTCGGGTTGCAGTCGCCGAACAGGCTGCCCACGACGCGCTTGCGGAACAGGGTGAGGATGGACCCGGGCAGCTGGATGGTGGTCTCCATCAGCTTGTTCAGCCCGGTCACGACCACGGTCCCGCCTTTGCCGATGGCGTTGAACCCCGCCCCGACGACCTCGGCGGTCATCAGGTCGACGGTGAGGATAGCCGAGTCGGCACCCTGGCCCCGGGTCATCTCGGTGATGGCCTCCTGGGCCTCCTCGGCGGTAGCGAACGCGTGGGTCGCCCCCAGCTCCATCGCCTTCTCGCGCTTGTTCTCCAGCGGGTCGATGGCGACGACGTTCTTGGCGCCGGCGTAACGGGCGCCCTGCACCGCGTTGATGCCGATGCCGCCGATGCCGAAGATCGCGACCGTGTCCCCGGGCCGGACGTTGGCCGTGTTCACGGCCGAGCCCCAGCCGGTCGGCACCCCGCAGCCAACCAGCACCGCCTTGTCCAGCGGCAGGTCGTCGTCCACCTTGACCGCCGAGGTCTGGCTGATCACGCCATACTGACTGAAGGTGCCGATCATGCACATGGCGCCGTACTGGCCGCGGGGACCGGTGATGGGGAACCGCTCGCCGGGCAGGTAGCCCTCGAGGATCGTCGCGCCCATGTCGCAGATGGACTGGCGGCCGGTGGCGCAGTAGCGGCAGACACCGCAGTTCGGGATGAACGAGCAGACGACCTTGTCGCCGGGCTTGACCCGGGTCACGCCCGCCCCGACCTCCTCGATGATCCCGGCGCCCTCGTGGCCGAGCACCATCGGCAGCCGCGCCTCGAGGTCGCCGTGCGCGATGTGAATGTCGGAGTGGCACAGGCCCGCGTGGGTGTAGCGGATCAGGACCTCGCCCTCGCGCGGGCCGTCCAGGTCCAGTTCCTCGATCTCGATGCGCTTGCCGGGCTCGTAGACAACAGCGGCCTTGGTCTTCATCGACGCTCCTTCAGATTCGGGTAACGGCCTAACTCTTCCCCAGCCTGGGGGCGTTTAACTGTTTTAAATCGGGACGCTCAGGGCCTGGCCGGCTGGTGGGTGATGTCGTGGGGCGGCTCATAGAAGGCGGTCTGGAGGAACTGCTCGTGGCAGGCCCGGCAGATCAGCCATACGTGGCCCATGCCGCGGCCCCGTTCGGCTCCTTCGCGGGCCGCGGCGCAGATACACGGCTTCCAGCTCACCTGCGCCATGCCTGGCCACAATGGGTGACCAAACGGGCAACGTTCTGGCTTATTTTCGAAAATAGAGACTGACACGAGAACGATCATGCCCAGACCGCTGGCGTCCTACTCCTGCCGGGTCAGGCCGATATGGTGTTCGGCAACGGAGGATCCGGATGTTCAACGTGATCCATGACATCACCGTGACGCTGGACGACGGGAGCCAGAAGCAGGTCCGGGTTCGCGGGGCACTGTGGAAGCAAGTGAAGACGGTGACCGGCTAGTCAAGCAAGCCGACAAGAAGTACCCCCAGAAGGCCTGAGCAGCGGAAATCAGGGTTTCTCCCACACCGAGACGTGCTGGCGGCTGTCGCCGGTGAACGGCTCGGTGTTCCAGCCGCCCTAGCGGTCCCGGAGCCGCATCCCGGCCAGCCGGGCCATCAGGTCCAGCTCGGCGGGCCAGACGTAGCGGAACGGCATCGTGGTGTACTCGCCGTGGCCGTCGGTGAAGTCGGCGTAGTGGCCGCGCATGGCCTGGGTGGCGGTGTCGTAGGAGTAGCTCACCCAGCGCTGCGGGCTGAGCTTCCAGGGCAGCACGCTGCGTCCGGGCGGGAGCAGTCGCAGCTCAGGTACGCGCGTCTCGATGAGGAAACAGCCGCCCGGGGTGAGGTGGGCGGCGGCGTTGGCGAAGCAGGCGACCTGGGCGTCCTGGGTGGTCAGGTTCATGATCGTGTTGAAGACCAGGTAGACGAGGGCGAAGGTGCCGTCGGCCTGGGTGGTGGCGAAGTCCCCGATGGTCACACCGATGTCCTGGCCGCCGGGCTTGGCCTTCATCCGGGTGACCATGGCCCGGGACAGGTCGATGCCGTGCACGGGGACGCCGCTGGCGGCCAGCGGCAGCGCGATGCGGCCGGTGCCGATCCCCAGTTCCAGCGCCCGGCCCCCGCCGGCCAGCCGGGCCAGCAGGCCGACGGCCGGATCCACCGCGCCCGGCTGGTAGATGTCCGCGGAGTCGTCGTAGCCGGCCGCGATGCTCTCGCCGAAGTAGCCGTCATCCTCATCGGTCACCGCTTGGACGCTATCCCAGATGCCCGGGCCGGCGCATCCGTGTTTGCGGCGGCCGGTTGACCGCCGTCAATGCTGCCGGCAGCCAGCCCTCCCGGCGATCAGGCGATCCGGCGGGCGCCGGGCCCTGGCTCCGGCGTGACCTCGCGGGGCGAGGTCAGGACATGCCCAGTCTCGCAGGCCACCTGCAGCCGCACCGGTTCGCCGCAATCGCGGTGACGGAGCACGATCTGGGGACCGGCCGGCCCGACAGCATGCTTGTCACCCCACTCCATGAGCGCCACCAGCACCGGATACAGATCCAGGCCCTTGTCGGTCAGCCGGTACTCATACCGGCGGCGCTGGCCGTTCTCCCGGTACGGGACCTTGCGGAGCAGGCCCTCGTCCACCAGGCGGGCCAGCCGCTGGCTCAGGACCTGGCGCGGTATCCCCGCCCGGTGCTGCATGTCGTCGAAACGGCGCACGCCGTTGAAGGCCTCGCGCAGCACGAGGAACGTCGGACGCTCACCGAGGATCGCCACGGTCGCGCCGATCGTGCAGTTGGCCGTGTCGTAATCCAGGATCCAGGGTCTGCCCATGACCGCATGCTAAGTCTGGTTGACAGACTCAGCAATTCGGGTTCATGCTGGGTTCGTGATTCGAACTCAGGTTGTCCCGGGTGAACAGGCCGCAGCCGTCCCGGCCGGGGTGCCCCCGGCCGGGCCCTCGATGGCCGCGTCCGCAGCTATCCGCCCGGCCGACCCGGCTGACGGGCCGGCACTGCGTCACTTCTTCGCGGGACTGTCGAAGCAGTCCCGCTACCTGCGGTTCTTCGGGCCGATCAGCACCCCGAACCCGCCACTGCTCTACTTGCTAGCGGGTGGACCCAGCCACGTCGACGCCGTGATCGCGACCGCGGGCGGCGTCATCATCGGCCACGCCATGGCCGCGGACCAGATCGGCCCGGGCGGCGAACGCCGGACCGACATCGGCGTGGTGGTAGCCGACGCCTGGCAGGGGCACGGGGTCGGCGTGGCGCTGATACGCACGCTGATCGCCCGGGCTCAGGACCGGGGCGTGGCCATGGTGGTGATGGACGTGCTGCACGACAACCACCGGGCGCTTGGCATGATCACCGGTCACTGGCCCGCAGCGCGGGCCGGCCAGGCCCGCGACTACACGACGCTGAGCCTGCAGCTGCCGGTACCCTCCCAGCGGGCCGCGGCCGAGTTACGGCCACGTTCCCGGGCCGCTGCCGGAGCCTGGGCGCTCAGCTGACGAGCAGCCGCCCAGCGGCATCGCGGCAACGTACTGTATTCCGGCATTCATGCTGTGCCAGCGCCATGAAACCCGCTTCATGTCCTACCGGGGCCTAACGCGAGAATTACCGAGCTGCCGGCTATGGGAGCACTGGGATCTATGTGGCGGGAGCGCCGGAAATACACTGCAGCGAATACGCGGAGCTGGTAACCAACGCGCCAGGGCCAGCAGCGAACGCACCAGGGCCAGCATCGGAAACGCCGGGGCGCCGGCCCGCAGCCCTGGGATCAAGTGCCATCAAAGTAAGCCTTCGGCATGAAACGCGCGTTTGCTATTGACCGGGTACAGGCTCGGGGCATATCGCATAGAAAGGAGAAGGAAGGTGGTGGCCTCGATCGCCCTCCCGAGCGTGTCCGGCGCCGGGGGGATCCCGCATCCAGACCTGGGTCGCGCCGCACGACCAGGGTCATCCCAGGAGGTGATCCATGAAACCGTTCGTGATCAACCGGCACGGCCAGCTGGTGTTCCCCGCCAACTTTCTCGGCGATCTGGACTTCTCGGTCCTGGAGACCCTCGACCAGTTCACCGCGGTGATCGGGCGGGACTTTGAGGCCAAGGCGCCAACCGGCACCGACATCCTGGCCCGGGTCGACTCGGGGGCCTACCGGAGCCGGTTTGAGCTGCTCCGCGATCTGGGCCAGAACCTGTACTGGGCCAACCGGTACTCGATCACCATGTTCGAGCGGCGCCCGACCCGCTGGCGTGACCTGGCCAAGCGCCGGGACGACGTGTTCCTCCCGGTGCTGACCCCGTGGGAGGACAGCGAACGCAAGGTCGCCGCGGTGGAACACGCCTTTGGTGAGCTCCCGGCGACCTGGGACGCGCAGACCGAGGAGAAGGTCTTCGGGCTGCTGTTCGACCTGTTCCGGCACAAGCTCTACCACGCCACCGAGCTGCCCCCCATCAAGCCCACGGTCGCGGAGTTCTGCGCCCAGCCCGGCGCGCAGACCTTCGTCATGCCGTCCTATGACCCGGACTACCCGGTGTTCAGCACCGAGGAGATCATCGACGCCAGCCAGGACGTGCCCGAGCTGGAGGCGCTGACCCGGTGGGCCATGGTGCTGCACAACCAGTACCCCTGGGACCGGTCCCAGACCGAACTGCGCGGGCCCGGCGAGATCGGCGAGGACGATTTCGTGGTCGCGTTCCACCCCCGGACCCGGGACGTGATGGCCTTCATCGACCGGGTCAAACGCGCCCAGGCCGCAGGCGAGGGCACCGGCCACCACCCGGCCGCGGCGCGGACCGTACCCGAGGCGGTCCAGCCGGTGACACCGTACCCGCCGGTGCGGGTGCGGGAAGCGTTCACGGTCCAGCCCCGGCTGGAAGCGCTGGCCATCGTCCGGGGCGAGCACGTCTGCAGCAACGACGATGTGATCCGGAACACCAGCTTCTCCTGGTCCCCGATGACCGCGGAGGAGATCGCGGCCAAGACCGGCATCGAGCAGCGCCGCTACACCAGCCGCGAACCCGAGCACCTGGCCCTGCACGCGGCCCGCGCCGCGCTGGCCAAATCCGGCCGCTCCCCCGCCGAGATCGGCGCCATCATCGTCAGCACCTGCACCAGCAACCGCCAGATCCCCTCCATCGCGTGCTGGCTGTCCGGTGAGCTCGGCCTGGCCCAGACCCACGCCTCGGTCGACATGGTGGCCGCCTGTGCCGGGTTTCCCTACGGGGTCTCCGAGGCCATCCGGCAGCTCCAGGAAGTCCGGCGGCCGGTGCTGCTGGTCTGCGTGGAGAAGTTCTCGGACAAGATCGGCAGCGTCCGCACCTCCCGGATGATCTTCGGGGACGGCGCCGCCGCTACGGTCATCGCGCCGGCCACCGACGGCCAGCTAGGTGATGTGGAGGTCGTCCAGACCTATGCGAGCGGCCCGCACAGTGAGGTCAACTCGATCATCTGGCCGAACGATGAGTTCGACCGGGACATCACCGTGTACGGGCCCGAGGTCAAGTCGCTGGTCGCCCGGTACCTGGCCCAGATGCTGGACGAACTGGCCGCCCAGCCCGATCCCGATGACCCGGGCAAGACGCTGCTGGAGACCATCGAGCTGATCATCCCGCACCAGGCCAACAAGACGATGATCCTCAGCCTGGCCGGCAAGGCCGGGCTGTCCGCTGACCAGCTCTACTTCAACGTCGAAAGGATGGGCAACGTGTCCGCAGCGAGCATCCCGATCGCCATCCACGACGCCGTGGCCGACGGCGTGATCACCCGCCCGGTCCGCATCTTCGCACCCGGCTTCGGCGCCGGGGCCGTGGGCGGCTACGCGGTCATGCGCATCGACCCGGCCATCGTCGCCGACGAAGTCGTCCTGGACATCGCCGAAACGCGTGACCGGCCAGACGCGGCCCGGATGGCCGGGGGCACGACCGACGACATCAGCGCCGCCTTCGGCGGTTAGCAGATGACTACCGAATCCCGGTTCGCCTTCCAGCGCATCGCGGTCGTCAACCGGGGCGAGCCGGCGATGCGCCTGATCAACGCGGTGCGGGAATGGAACGCCGAGGGACGCCCGCCGCTGCGGGTCATCGCCGTGTACACCGCCGTCGACCGCCGCGCCACCTTCGTCCGCGAGGCCGACGAGGCCGTGCTGATCGGCCCGGCCGAGGCCGAGGGCGCCGAGTTCAGCTCCAGCCCTTACCTGGACTACGCCGAGCTGGAGCGTGCGCTGCGCGCCTGCCGGGCCGACGCCGTCTGGCCCGGGTGGGGTTTCGTCTCGGAGAAGGCCGAGTTCGCCGAGCTGTGCGACCGGCTCGGGATCATCTTCATCGGGCCGCCCGCCGAGGTCATGCGCCGGCTCGGCGACAAGATCGAGTCCAAGCTGCTGGCTGAGCAGGTCGGCGTGCCGATGGCCGCGTGGAGCGGCGGCCCGGTGGACGGCCTGGAGCAGGCCCGGACCGAGGGCGAGAAGATCGGCTACCCGCTCATGGTCAAGGCCACCGCGGGCGGCGGCGGGCGCGGCATCCGGCTGGTCCGCACGCCCGAGGACCTGGACGAGGCGTTCGAGCGGGCCAGCTCAGAGGCGTCCAAGACCGCCGGGGACGCGACCGTGTTCCTGGAGCGGGCCATCAGCGGCGGCCGTCATATCGAGGTCCAGGTCGTGGCCGATGCCACCGGCAACGTGTGGACGCTGGGTGTCCGTGATTGCAGCGTGCAGCGGCGCAACCAGAAGGTGATCGAGGAGTCCGCCTCGACCGCCCTGGACGCCGAGCAGGAAAGTAAGCTCCGCGGCCATGCCGCCGAACTGGCCCGGGCGGCCGGCTATCTCAACGCCGGCACGGTGGAGTTCCTGTACCAGCCGGGCGAGGGGATGCTGTCCTTCCTGGAGGTCAACACCCGGCTGCAGGTCGAGCACCCGGTCACCGAAGTCACCACCGGCATGGACATCGTCAAGCTGCAGCTGCACATCGCGGCCGGCGGCACGCTGGCCGAGGCCGGTGAGAGCGAGCCACCGGTGTCCGGGCACGCCATCGAGGCCCGGCTCACCGCCGAGGACCCAGAACGCGAGTTCGCGCCCGCTCCTGGTTTGATCGAGCACCTGGCCCTGCCGTCCGGGCCGGGGATCCGGGTCGACACCGGGGTGTCGGCGGGCGACATGATCCCGCCGCAGTTCGACTCGATGATCGCCAAGATCATCGCGTGGGGCCGCAGCCGGGCCGAGGCCCGGGCCCGGCTGTCACGCGCGCTCAAGCAGACCGCCACGGTCATCCGCGGCGGCACCACGAACAAGGCGTTCCTGCTCGACCTGCTGAACCGGCCGGAATTCGTCCGCGGTGAGATCGACACCACCTGGCTGGACACCATGATGGCGGACGGCTACACCCCGCCGCTCCGGGTCGACATAGCCCTGCTGGCCACCGCCTTCCAGGCCTATCAGGCCCACGACCGGCGCCAGGAGGAGCGGCTGTTCGCCTCGGCCGAGCGGGGCCGGCCTGAGGTCGGGCACGAGACCTCGCACCAGGTCGACGTGCGGGTTGGCGGCGAGGCCTACCGGCTGCGGGTGTCCCGGTGCCGGCCCATCCGCTACCACGTGGAGCTGGACGGCCGCGCGGTGGAAGCGGACGTCGAGCGGTCCGGCCGGTTTGAGCTCACCCTGACCGTCGGCGGGCAGAGCTTCGACGTGCTCTCGGTCGCCCAGGGCCCGGATTACCTGGTCGAGGTGGACGGTGCCGTGCACCGCATCTCCGGCGGCGAGGCCGGCCTGGTCCGCGCCCCGGCCCCGGCCATGGTGGTGGCCATCCCGGTCTCCGCCGGAGACGAGGTCGCCGAGGGCGATGTCGTCGCCATCGTGGAAAGCATGAAGCTGGAGACGGCCCTGCGTGCCCCGGTCGGCGGCCGGGTCGCCGAGGTGCTCGCCGACGTCAACACCCAGGTCGAGAGCGGCACCAAGCTGGTCAAGATCGAGCCGGACACCGGCGCCGAGGGCGCCCCGGAGGCGGGCGACCGCGCGGACC
>JBAPYC010001324.1:0-3290 GCA_049284535.1 Streptosporangiaceae bacterium | reverse complement strand
CCGGCTCAGCTCCCGCCTGGCCCGGCCCCTCTGGCGCCCAGCCCCCGAACCGGCGGGAGGCCCGGTGCCTAGCCGTCCGCCCCGGCTGTCCCGGCTCTGGCTGTCCCGGCTCTGGCTTCCCCAGCCCCGGCTAGCGTGGCTGCGGCGGGCCGCCGTGGTCCTGGCCGCGGTGGTATCGCTGGCCGGCTGCGTGAGCATGCCGGACAGCGGCCCGGTCGGTCAGCTCAGCGCCACCCCAGAGGCCACCACGCCCCGGCCCGACTACGTCGGGATGGTCCCGTACGGCCCCGGAGCGGACTGGTCCCCGCTGAAGATCGTCCAGGGCTTCCTGGTCGCCAGCGCCGGCTACCAGGCCTACGCCGGGATCGCCCGGCAGTACCTGACCAATCTGGCCAGCCGCACATGGGATCCGGGCTGGAATTCGGCCGTCTACGACAGCTTCAGCTACTCCGGCGACATGACGGCCCCCGCGCAAGGCCCGGCCAGCGTGACGGTCTCCGGGTCGCTCCAGGCCGCGTTCAGCGGCACCGGCCAGTTCGTCTCGGTGGTCGGCACCGCGAAATCGCAGAGCGGCTGGCCGTTCCAGCTGGCCAAGGTGGACGGGCAATGGCGCATCACCAACCCGCCGCCCCAGCTGCTGCTGACCAAGCTCGAATTCAACCAGCTCTACCAGCCGCAGGACGTCTACTTCGCCAGCCCGGAAGGGGTGCTCGTCCCCGAGTCCGTATTCGTCCCCCTGGGCGCCTCCGAGACCTCCCTGGCGACCAACCTGGTCAAGGTGCTGCTGAACGGGCTGACGCCGAAGTCCTGGCTCTACCATGCGGCTCTGACGATCCCGGCCGGGACCACGTTCGGCGGCGTCACGCTGGACGGCACCACCGCCGTGGTCAGCCTCGGCGGCGCCATCGCTCATGAGAGCCAGGCGCTCAAGGAACAGGTGTCCGCGCAGCTGGCCTGGACCCTGGGCGGCCCCTCGTCCGGCTCGCCGCAGAACATCAGCTCGATCGAGCTCGTCATCAACGGCCAGCCGTGGACGCCCCCCCGGACCCTCTGTGGGGTCCCGCAGAGCCGCAGCTCCGTGCAGAACCAGGCGATGTACTCCTGCTGGGATCCTTTCCCGGTCCAGACCGCCGGCTTCGCTTTTATCAGCAACGGCCACCTGCTGGCCCGCTGTGCCTCCGAGCAGAGCGCACAGCAGGGCAGGATCGGGCCGGTCGTCTCGGTCTTCAGCACCTCTGCCCGCCAGCCATGCGGGACCACCGGCAGCGATGTGCCCACCACCTCGACCACCGCGCCTTCGGCCGCTGCGCCCTCGGCAAAGTCGCTGCCCGCCTTCATCGGATCTCCGGCCATGGCGGCGGTATCGCCCGGCGGGTCCTACGTGGCCACCTACACCAAGGGCAGCGATGTGCTGGCCGTCGGCTCCTCCGCTAACCCGTCGGGCCTGGTCAAGGTGCGGGGAAGTAACTGGAACGACGTGACCGCGCTCAGCTGGGATCAGGACAACGACCTGTGGGTCGCCCAGGGCGGCGCCATCTACCTGGTGACCACGGCCGGCACCAGCTTCTCCATCACCGCGCCGATGGACGTGACCGACCTGAGCGTGGCCCCCGACGGGGTGCGGATTGCCCTCGTCGAGCAGGACGGATCGCAGAGCCAGGTCGAGCTCGCGGCCATCAACCGCCCCAGCGGGCCGAGTGGCACCCCGGGAAGCCTGTCGATCGGCGACGGCACGCAGCTTGGCCCCAACCTCACCTATCCCGACGCGCTGAGCTGGTATGACGCCAATAACCTGATCGTCCTGGACGGCGCAGGAGCCACCCGGAGCCTGGCCGAGGTATCGGTGGACGGGCAGGACGTCTCGTCTACTCAGCCCGCGCCCGCCAACGCGATCTCGATCGCCGCCTATGGCCCCCTGAACGCCCTGGTAGCAGGCCTGGCCGTCAAGAACGGCGCTCTCGCCACCTCCGCGGGCCTGGAAAGCACCTGGCAGCCACTCGGCGTGACCGGCCAGGACCCCTCCTACTTCGGCTAGCCGCTCGCCCCGTCGACCCAGCCGCCCCGTCGACCCACCGCCCCGGCCGACCCTTTCGTCGCTGCGAGCCACACTGCCCGGGCCGACCCACTAGCCCCTGCTAACCCATCTACCCCGGCTATCCCACCCGCCTCTGCGCGGCTTTCGTGATCGTGGGCCCTTGAGCGTCGGAAGCTTGATCATGGGTAATTTCGGCGCCGGATTTGACGCTTTATTACACATGAAGGTGGAAGTTCCTGGCCGCGCGCCGCCGCCCGCCTAGCTTGCCCCGCCGCCCGTCCTAGCTCGCCCGCCGCTCACCGCCCCCCAACCCTCTTGCGCTGGCCTGCACCGCCCGGACCTGCCCGGCTCACCCGTCGGGACCCCCGCCCAGCGGCCCTCGCGGGCCTTCGCTCAGACCTTCGCGGAATCCGCCACCGCGATGCCGCCAACTACCTTCCCTGACGTTACGCATCTGTTATGTCGCATTATGCGATTGATCGCCTACAAGTCCCTCCTGACAACCACGCGCCGGCAGGCTAGCGTTCAGTCATGGCACTCGCCCGGGCCCGTGGTTGCGCCGGGTGTGGCCCCCTCCGGGGACGCCACCCCAGGCAAGCCGATGCCAGCCGCAGGCGAAACGGCCCACGTAAGGCGACTTCTCGTCGACCGATCACGGTGCGGCTTAGGAGTAAGTCCTGCCTCGCCGGGAGACACCGGGTCTTCCGGGTAGGGAGAAGGGCAGTAGTGGCACAGGCCGCGAACCCCTCAGCAGGCGAATGTGGGGTCGAAGACCAGGTCGGCCGGGCGGGTGCCACCCAGTGGTCAGCCGGACCACGCCGCATTTAGCAGTCCCTGCTCAATCAGACTGAGTGGAAAGGGGGATCGCGATGGAAATCATTGTCCGTGGACGGCACATCACCGTCCCGGCCCGGTTCCGTCAGCACGCCGCCGCCAAGTTGTCCAAGCTCGAGAAGCTTGACCACAAGGCGGTGCGGATCGACGTGGAGGTCTCCGAAGAACGCAACCCGAGGCAGTCTGACCGCCGGGAACGGGTGGAGCTCACCATCCGGTCCCGCGGTCCCGCGATCAGGGCCGAGGCAGCCGCGGACGACCGGTACGCCGCGCTCGACCTGGCCTTCGCCAAGCTCGAGTCGCGGCTCCGGCGAGCCGCCGACCGGCGCAAAATCAAGCACGGCGCCGACCACCCCACGGTCCGGACGCGGGGAGTCCTGGCCGACGTGCCCGCCGAAGCGCTGGCCGCCGCGGTACCGGG
>JBAPYC010001323.1:0-10330 GCA_049284535.1 Streptosporangiaceae bacterium | reverse complement strand
GCCCCGTCCCGGCCCCGCCCGGCCGGGGACCAATCCCATGCCAGGCCGGCAGGAACCGGGCCAGCACCTCGGGCGGCACCGGCTCGGCTTCCTTGCGCAGCTTGGCCAGGCACCGCCGCCGCAGCATCCGCAGCACCTCGGTGTCGCACCACTCGGTGCCGCGCGCCTCAGCCTGCCCGGGCGGCAGGAACTCGCCCTCGACCATGCGGCCGCCGGCCGCGAGCCGTCGCAGCGCCAGCATGACCACGGCCACGCCCAGCCCGTAACGGGTGGCCACGGTGTCGGCGGTGAACGGCCCGTGCGTCCGCCCATACCGGGCCATGAGGTCGCCCAGCGGATCATCGACCGGCTCGGTGAACGCCTCAGGCACCCCGAGCGGCAGCGGCACCCCGAGCGCGTCGCGCAGGCGCCCAGCGTCCTCGATCGCCGCCCACATGAGCTGGCCCGCCACCCGCACGCTGATGATACGGCGGGCATCCGACAATTCCGCCAGCCACCCGTCCACGGCCGCCGGATCGGCAGACCGCTCCGCCACCTCACCGGCGGTGTACGGCCCGGCCGTGCGCAGCAGGTCGGCCAGCCCTTCCGCGTCGCGGCAGCGGCGGGACTCCGACAGGTGCTGCAGGTCCCGCTCGGACTCCGCGATGACCTCGGGATCGAGCAGCTCACGCAGCCCGTCCTGGCCCAGCAGCTCAGCCAGCAGGGCCGAATCGAGCGTCAGGGCCTGGGCGCGGCGCTCGGCCAGCGGCGCGTCCCCTTCGTACATGAACGCGCCCACGTAGCGGAAGAGCAGGGATTTTCCGAACGGGCTCGGGCTTGCCGTCTCGACCTCGATTACCCGCACCCGCCGGGCGGCGATGTCGCGGAGCAGGTCGGTCAGCGCAGGGACGTCGAAGACGTCGCGGAGGCACTCGCGCACGGTCTCCAGCACGATCGGGAACGACGGGTACTGGCTGGCCACCTCGAGCAGCTGCGCGGACCGCTGGCGCTGCTGCCACAGCGGGGTGCGACGGCCCGGGTTGCGGCGCGGCAGCAGCAGCGCCCGGCTGGCGCACTCCCGGAACCGGGACGCGAACAGCGCGCTCGCGCCAACCTCAGCGGTGATGATGTCGCTGATCTCGTCCGGGTCGAGCAAGGCGAGGTCAGCGGGCGGCGGCTCGTCGGAGTCCGGTACCCGGATGAGGATGCCGTCGTCGGTGTGCAGAGCCTGCACGTCCATGCCGCCGTACCGCTCCCGCAGCCGGGCCGCGATGGCCAGCGCCCAGGGCGCGTGCACCCGGTCCCCATAGGGACTGTGCAGTACCACCCGCCAGTCGCCCAGCTCGTCACGGAACCGCTCCACCACCAGGGTTCGGTCGTCGGGCACATGGCCAGTGGCCGCGCGCTGATCGGCCAGGTACCTGATCAGGTTGCGCGCGGCCAGTTCGTCCAGCCCGGCGTCCTCCAGCTTCTTTGTCGCCTCAGGTTCCCCGGCCGCCGACAGCTCGCGGCAGGCCGCGCCGATGGCCCGGCCCAGCTCGGCGGGCCGGCCGGGGGTGTCGCCGTGCCAGAACGGCAGCTTGCCCGGCTGCCCCGGCGCGGGGGTGACCAGGACCCGGTCCGCCGTGATGTCCTCGATCCGCCAGGAACTGGCGCCCAGCACGAACACGTCTCCGACCCGGGACTCATAGACCATTTCCTCGTCAAGCTCGCCGACCCGGCGCGGCTGCCGTCCCTCACTGCCCGAGGCCAGGAACACGCCGAACAGGCCCCGGTCAGGGATCGTCCCGCCGCTGGTGACGGCCAGCCGCTGCGCGCCCGGCCGGGCCCGGATGGTCCCGGCCACCCGGTCCCAGACGATGCGCGGCCGCAGGCCCGCGAAGTCCTCGCTCGGGTAGCGCCCGGCCAGCATGTCCAGCACCGCCTCGAGCAGCGGCCTGGTCAGGCCGCCGAACGGCGCCGCCCGCCGGACCGTCTGCTCGAGCTCGTCTACCTCCCAGTCGTCGACCGAGGTCATGGCGACGACCTGCTGGGCCAGCACGTCCAGCGGGTTGTGCGGGATCTTCAGCTCCTCGATCGCGCCGGCCCGCATGCGTTCGGCTACCACGGCTGCCTGAACCAGGTCCCCCTGGTACTTGGGGAAGATGATGCCGCGCGACACGTCGCCGACGTTGTGCCCGGCCCGGCCCACTCGCTGCAGGCCGCTGGCCACCGAGGGCGGCGCCTCGACCTGGATCACCAGGTCCACCGCGCCCATGTCGATGCCCAGCTCCAGGCTGGACGTGGCCACCACGGCGGGCAGCCGGCCGGCCTTGAGCGCCTCCTCGATCTCGGCGCGTTCCTGCCTGGATACCGACCCGTGGTGGGCCCGGGCGACTTCGACCGGCGCCCCGGCCGCCGAGCCGGACTGCCCCATGAGCTCGGCCGGCATCCGGGCCGGCCCGCGCTGGCCATCCGGGTCGCGCTGGCCATCCGGGTCGTGCTGGCGATCCTGGTCGTGCTGGTCGCCGGGTTCTTCCTCGTCTTCCGGACCGGAGTTCTCCCACAGCCGGTCCAGCTCCGGCTCCTGCGCCGCTCGGGCCAGCCCGCCCATCTCCGTGCGCTCCTCGGCGCGCTCCGCGGCCAGCTCGTTCAGCCGGCCGCAGAGGCGTTCCGCCAGCCGGCGGGAGTTCGCGAACACGATCGTGGACTTGTGCTGCTCGATCAGGTCGAGCACTCGCTCCTCGACGTGCGGCCAGATCGATCGGCGCGGCGCCGGGTTCTCCTCGTCGTCCTCGCCGCCCCGGCCGGGCGCGGTGTCGAGCTCGGTCATGTCCTCGACCGGGACGACGACCTGGAGCTCGATGATCTTGGGGCTGGGAGGCTGCACGATGGTGACCGGCCGGCTGCCGCCCAGGAACGTGGCTACCTCCTCGGCCGGCCGGACCGTGGCGGACAGGCCGATCCGCTGGGCTGGCCCGGGGGAAACGACTTCCCCCAGACCCCCCGCGCTCGGACCACCCTCGCTCCCGGGAGGACTGCCCGTCCCTCCGGACCCCCCTGACCGGAGGGCATCCAGCCGCTCCAGCGACAGCGCCAGGTGCGCGCCGCGCTTGTTGCCCGCTACCGCGTGCACCTCGTCGATGATGACTGTCTCCACCCCGCGAAGGGTCTCCCTGGCCTGCGAGGTCAGCAGCAGGAACAGCGACTCCGGCGTGGTGATGAGGATGTCCGGTGGCTTGCTGGCCAGCTTGCGGCGCTCCTCGGCCGCGGTATCGCCGGTACGCACCGCGACCCGGATGTCCGGCTCGGCCAGGGCGAGCCGACGCGCGGCGTGCCCGATCCCGGTCAGCGGGGCCCGCAGGTTCCGCTGGATGTCGACCGCCAGCGCCTTGAGCGGGGAGACGTACAGCACCCGGGTGCGCCGCTTGGGGTCGGCAGGCGGCGGCGAGGCGGCGAGCCGGTCGACCGCCCACAAGAACGCGGCCAGTGTCTTACCCGAACCAGTCGGCGCGACGACCAGCGTGTCCTCACCGCGGCCGATTGCCCGCCACGCTCCGGCCTGAGCCTGCGTCGGCTCGGCGAACGACCCGTCAAACCAGGCCCGGGTCGCAGCCGAGAAACCGTCCAGGACCCCGTCCCCGGTCACCCGCCTGCCGCTCCGCCGAGCCCTTTCTGCCATGTTTACATACTGCCTCGCCCCACTGACATCCTTGACCGCCCACCGGGCCCTCAGAAGATTCACTGGCTTCTGCAGATTCATCGGCTTCCGCGCAATATCGAGCAGTTAGACTGCGCGAAAGAGTAGGCAGATTGCAACGGTCCTACAGCGGAACGCCTCACCGGGAGGTCCGCACGTGTCCAGGTATCAGCGGTGGAACGAGCTGCTCGATTTGATGCCGGAGGATGGTCAGCTCACCGTGGCCGGCGCCGCCCAGGCGCTCGGGGTCTCGCAGGCCACCATCCGGCGTGACCTCGACGAGCTAGCTCAGCAGCAGCTGCTGACGCGCACCCGGGGCGGAGCCATGGCCGGGCACGTGTCCTATGACCTGCCGCTGCGGTACAAGACCGCGCGGCGCGCCCCGGAGAAGCAGCGCATCGGGCGTGCGGCGGCCGCGCTGATCGCGCCCGGCGCGACGGTTGCGCTGAACGGCGGTACCACCACCAGCGAGGTCGCCCGGGCCCTGGCCACCCGGCCCGACCTGCAGAATGGAACTGGCGCGCCCGCGATCACCGTGGTGACCAACGCGATGAACATCGCCAGCGAGCTCGCCGTCCGGCAGCACGTCAAAATCGTGGTCACCGGCGGCGTGACGCGTGGCCAGTCCTACGAGCTGATCGGTCCCTACGCCACCCTGGTGCTGGCCGAGCTCACCCTGGACTGGGCCATTCTCGGCGTCGACGCGCTTGACCTGAGATCCGGGGCTACCGCGCACCATGAGGGCGAGGCCAGCATCAACCACCTCATGGCCACCCGCGCGGAGCAGGTGATGATCGTGGCCGACAGCTCCAAGCTCGGCCAGCGCGCCTTCGCCCGGGTGGCCGCCATAGAGGAGATCAGCGTGGTCGTGACCGACCGCGACGCTACCCCGGAATCAGTGGCGGCCTTCGCCGAGCGTGGCATCCGCGTCGAGACCGCGTAGTACACGCCGCGCCGGTGGCCCGACCCAGCGCACCCTCTTTACGCCCAGAAATTCTGATTTATACTGCTCATAGAGCGCATGTATCGATCAGAAAAGTGCACAACGAGTGTTCGCTAGGAGCGCTGATGAGCTTCCTGATGGACGAGATCGCCAGCCAGCCCGGGTGCTGGACCCAGGCGATCGAGCTGGCGGCTGCGGCCGGGCCGGCGCTGCCGGCTGCGGGCGAACGGGTCGCGGCGATCGGCTGCGGATCCTCGCTCAACGTGGCCCGCTGTTATGCGGCCA
This sequence comes from Streptosporangiaceae bacterium, assembly GCA_049284535.1. Classification (GTDB taxonomy): domain Bacteria; phylum Actinomycetota; class Actinomycetes; order Streptosporangiales; family Streptosporangiaceae; genus Palsa-504. The sequence continues at coordinate 5,444 of JBAPYC010001323.1, read as the reverse complement.
TGCGCGAGGCCGCCGGCCAGGGGGAGACCGACGCCTTCCCGGCGTCGGAGGTGCGTGCCGACCGGCGGTACGACCGGATGCTCTATATATCCCGCACCGGAACCACCACCGAGGTGCTCGAGGCGATCCGGCATGCCCCGCCCGGTGTCGTCACCACTGCGGTAACCGCCGACCCCAGCGCCCCGCTGGCCCGGGAGGCTCAGCAGGTGGTGCTGCTTGACTTCGCGGACGAGCGATCGGTGGTCTCGAGCCGGTTCATCACCAGCGCGATTGTCCTGCTCCGCGCCCATCTGGGTGCGAGTGTGCCGGGCGCCGAGGTCGCCTCGCTGCCCAGCCAGGCCGTCCGCGAACTGGCCCACCCCTTGCCCGCCGGGCTCGCCGAACGCACCGAGTTCACCTTCCTCGGCCGGGGCTGGGCCGCGGCCGTGGCCGACGAGGCGGCGCTCAAGCTACGCGAGGCCTCTCGTACCTGGGCCGAGTCGTACCCGGCACTTGAGTACCGGCACGGCCCGATCAGCGTCAGCGACCCGGACACGGTGGTCTGGGCACTCGGCCATGTGCCCGGCGAACTGCTGGCTGACGCCGGCCGTACCGGTGCCACCGTCATCGCCCCGGACGCTGACCCGCTCGTCGGCTTGATCGGGGCTCAGCGGCTGGCCGTGGCGCTGGCCGAGCGCAAAGGCATCGACCCCGACCAGCCGCGCGCCCTTTCACGTTCTGTCATCCTGGCCTGATGCAAGCGGACTCCGCCCCGCCCGGTCATCATGTGCTGGCCGGCGGGCGCGTGGTCACGCCCGAGGGAGTGCTGGATCCCGGCTGGATCCAGCTAAACGGGAGCCTGATCCACGCGGTCGGCCCAGGCGAGGCGCCACAGCAGGCGGGCGTGCCTGTCGCCGAACTGCGCGGGCGCTGGGTGCTGCCTGGTTTCGTCGACATGCACGTGCACGGAGGCGGCGGCTTCTCCTTTACCGAGGGAACGGGCACCGATGCCCGCCGGGCCGCGGAATTTCACCGTGCCCACGGCACCACCACGATCGTGGCCAGCCTGGTCACCGCGCCGGTAGCCGAACTCGAGGCGCGCGCCGCGATGCTGGCCGGCCTGGCCGGGGCGGGCGTCATCGCCGGGATCCACAGCGAAGGGCCGTTCCTTTCCGCAGCCCGCTGCGGCGCCCAGGATCCGCGGCACATGATCGAGCCCGACGTGACGGTGTTCGAGCGCCTGCTCGCGGCGGCCGCGGGACATCTCAAGGTCATGACCATCGCACCCGAACTTCCTGGGGCGGCCGAGGTCATCAAGACAGCCGTGCGAGCGGGGGTGATCGCTGCCGTCGGCCACACCGACGCCAGCGCGGACGTCACCCTGGCCGCGGTCGATGCCGGCGCGACCCACGCCACCCACCTGTTCAACGGGATGCGGCCCCTGCATCATCGCGAGCCAGGTCCAGTAGGGGCATTGCTGGTCCGGGACGAGGTCACCTGCGAGGTGATCGCCGACGGCGTCCACCTGAGTGACACCACGATCCGGCTGGCAGCCCGGGCGGCCGGAACGGGCAGGCTCGTGCTCATCACCGATGCCATGGCGGCCGCGGGGATGGCGGACGGCAGCTACGAGCTCGGCTCGATGGGCGTCACGGTGGCCGGGGGAGTGGCGCGCCTGGCCGGTGATGGCGCCGGTAACAGCGCCGGTAACAGCGCCGCTGACCGGCCGGGCGCGATCGCCGGCTCCACTGCCACCATGGCGGACGTGGTCCGGCACGCGGTCGCCGCTGGTCTAACCGTGCCGGCCGTCGCCGCCGCGGCCAGTACCAGCCCGGCCCGGGTGCTGGGGCTGGCGAACCGGACGGGCGCTCTTCGCGTGGGGCTGGATGCGGACCTGGTGGTCTGTGACGAGGACTTCCGGCTTTGCGCGACCATGCGGCGGGGCGAGTGGGTTGGACAGCAGCCCGTGTCTGGTTAGCCCTCCTCAGGCTCCCTGGCGCACTAGGCTCCCTGGCGCACTAGGCTCCCTGGCGAACCGAGCCGGTGAGCTGCCCGTCCGACGAGCTGACTTCACACACGACGGTGCGCACGCCCGCCCGCCAGGCTTGCTGGTTGGGGTAGACGAACTGCTGGCTCAGGGCGGCGGTGGCCAGCTGAGGGTTCAGGTAGCTGCTGAACCGGCTGGCGCAGCCGTTGCTCGCCTCCTGTTTTACCCCGGCGGTACCGGGCCAGGATCCCGTCAGCTGAAACGAGGCGAACACTTCGGCATCATGCGGGGTCGCGCAGGACACCACCGTGTCGGCCAGGCCGCTGGTACCGGCGTCGACGCACTCTCCCGGCTGCAGCTTGTACACGGCCGCGGGCCGGTAGGTAACTACGGTCTTCGGCCGGAACCCGTGGGTGACAATGGCCAGCACGCCGGCGGCTACCGCGACCAGGGCAATGACGCCGATGATAATGCCGGCCACGGCCAGCGGGCTTACATCCCGGCCCGGCCGGGTCTCTCCCGGCATGCCCCCTTCGACCAGTTCCGCTCCGGCGAGTTCCGCCTCCGCCGTCTCGACATCAACCAGGGGCGGCACCGGCGCCGCGGCCATGTCCGGCCCGGCTGCCTCGCTTTCGGCAGCCGCCGTCTCGGTCAGCACGTCACCCTCACCGGACGGTGCCACAGTGTGCTCGGTCGTAGCGTGTTCGGCCGGCGTTACCCCGGCCTCCGCTGGCTCGTGAGGGGAGCCCTCGTTCACCCCCGCAGGCGCAGCCATCCGGCCTCCATCGTGCGCATTGCCAGCCACGGCCGGGCCCGCTACGCCGGCGCTCTGGTCAGGCGGAGGTGCACGCCCCAAGATCGAAGTGTGCGCCGTGCTTGACTACTTCCCACGTATTCATTAACGACACATCGGAAAAACACTCCGGAGTGATCATGCTCTCATGGCCCGGACGATGGCCGCGTTCCGCGTCTTGGCGGCCATCCTGGGCGGACACCCCAAGTACCCTGGCCACGTGCGGTTGACGGAGTTCTGGAGACGGATGAGAGCGCAGTTCGGCGATGTCTATGCCGAGAGCGTGGCCAAGGACTTCGTCCTAGCCAACCTGGGTGGCCGTACCGTCGAGCGCGCGCTCGCCGAGGGCGTCGACGCCAAGGTGGTGTGGCGGTCGGTCTGCGACCAGTTCAACGTGCCCGAGAGCCTCCGCTAGCCGTCAGCCCCCTAGCTCTCAGCCCCCGCTAGCCCTCAGCCCCGGTTCAGCAGCCGGGGGGTGTTGACCTTATCCGGCGCGATCTTGAAGATCACCCGTCCCTGCGGGCCGATAGGCGGCGCGTAGTCCTGGCCCGTGTACTTGCGGGAAAGCTTGTCGATGTGCCGCCGGGCCTCATCCCCGGTGACGGTCTCCACCACGTGGCCCCGGATCTCGGCCCAGTCGTAGGGATCATCGCCGTGAATCAGCACGGTGATACGCGGATCCCGGGCGATGTTCCTGGCCTTCTGCCGCTGCGGCTCGGTGTTGACCAGGAGCTGGTCGCCGTCGGCGTCGATCCACGTGAGCAGCGCCTGCGGCTGCCCGTCGGGCATCAGCGTCACCACGCTGGCCAGGTTCTTGCCCTTGGCCAGCCGGGTCACGTCTTCGTCAAGTGCCATCCGAGCCTCCTCGCACGCCGGTCACCCGTACCGCTGGGTCGTCCGCAGCCGATGGTAATCCCCGGCGGATTCCGCCGCGCCGCCCCCTCGCCCCGCGCCGCCCCCTCGGTCCCGCGCCGCCCGCTATGCCTCAGCGCCCGGGGGTGATAGACGGATTTCTGCCACCGCTTTCGGCGTGTCGTCCATGGTCGAATACACGTTCGCTCTATAGTGGTCGTGTGGCGGTCATCCCCGGGCCGGAAACCTAGGGAAAACAGCCGCGAAAATCCTCCCGCGGGCAGGCGCCACGCGGCTCCTGGCGGAAATGTCAGTGGCAGCGAATAGCGTGTTCACCGATGGCCGCCGGGGGGACGTCCGGCGGGACCGAAACTTAGACGACCTGGGCGGTGCGGGAGGTCCCGCAGCCCCCTTTACCCGGCAGGGAGTCCCCATGGCAGCAAATAGCAGGCCGAGCGTCGAGCGAGCAGGCGACAGGGAAAAGTCCCTGGAGACCGCGCTCCTGTCGATCGAGCGGCAGTTCGGCAAGGGCTCGATCATGCGCCTCGGCGAGGAGACGCGGGTCCCGGTTGAGGTGATCCCGACCGGCTCGATCGCGCTGGACGTGGCGCTGGGCCTCGGCGGCCTGCCCCGCGGCCGGATCGTCGAGATATACGGACCTGAGAGCAGCGGAAAAACTACCTTGGCGCTGCATGCCCTGGCCAACGCGCAGAAGATGGGTGGCATCGTGGCGTTCATCGACGCCGAGCATGCACTGGATCCGGATTATGCCAAGAAGCTGGGTGTGGACACCGACGCGCTGCTCGTGTCCCAGCCGGACACCGGGGAGCAGGCCCTCGAGATCGCGGACATGCTGATCCGGTCCGGCGCCCTCGACGTTATCGTCATCGACTCCGTCGCTGCGCTAGTGCCCAAGGCGGAAATCGAGGGTGAGATGGGCGACAGCCACGTGGGTCTGCAGGCCCGGCTGATGTCCCAGGCTCTCCGCAAGATCACCGGTGCGCTGAACCAGGCCAAGACCACTGCGATCTTCATCAATCAGCTCCGCGAGAAGGTGGGGGTGATGTTCGGATCTCCTGAGACCACCTCAGGAGGCAAGGCACTCAAGTTCTACGCCTCGGTCCGGCTGGACATACGCCGGATCGAGACGCTCAAGGAAGGCACGGACGCGGTCGGCAACCGGACCCGCGTGAAGGTCGTGAAGAACAAGATGTCGCCGCCGTTCAAGGTCGCGGAGTTCGACATCCTCTATGGGGTCGGGATCAGCCGTGAAGGCAGCCTGATCGACCTCGGCGTGGACCAGGGGATCGTGCGCAAGTCAGGCGCCTGGTACACCTACGAAGGCGACCAGCTCGGCCAGGGCAAGGAGAACGCCCGCACCTTCCTGCGCGAGAACCCCGACCTGGCCAACGAGATCGAGAAGCGGATCAAGGAGAAGCTCGGGGTCGGCCCGCGCGTCGATGCTGACACCGGCGCCAGCGCCAGCGCCAACGGCAGCGCCAGCCCTAGCAACTCCAGCCCTAGCAACTCCAGCCCTAGCAACTCCAGCTCCAGCGCCAGCAACCCCGGCAACGGCAGCAGCACCAGCCCGCGCCCGGCCGGCAACGGCGCCGCGCCGTCCAGGACCGCTGCCACTGCCCCGGGTGTCACGGTCTAGCCCATGACCCGCAACGGCCGGGCTTCAGGGTCCGGGGAAGGGGTGTCCGCGGCCACGGCCCCTGGCACTCAAGACCCTGAAGCCCGCGCCAGGCAGATCTGCCTGCGGCTGCTGACGGCCGCGCCCAGGACCAGGGCGCAGCTGGCCCAGGCGATGCACCGCGGCGGCGTACCGGC
>JBAPYC010001322.1:0-9386 GCA_049284535.1 Streptosporangiaceae bacterium | reverse complement strand
CGGCCAGCCACCGCCAACGGCGGTCCATAACGGGACCAGCGTGTCACCGTCTGTCGCCGGCCGGAGCCCATACGCCAAGCCCAGCCACCCGGCACGGCTCGTCGGGCTGGGGCGGAGCCCCGTTAGGTGCAGGCATGATGAGCTTCGCGCGGCCAGACGCGCTCGGTTGTTGAGAGCACTCAGTCAACAGCGCGGCGAGAATGTCGGGATCGGCAGATACCCTGACCAACCGTGAGCGACCAGATACGGCGCCTGTATAACTTCGAGCTGGAACCGGAAGTCCGCGACTGGCTGGACAGCCTCAGCGACAGCGATTTCAAGCGCGTGGACGAGGTATGCGGCATGCTCGCTGAGAAGGGCAGCGAACTCGGCGGACCGTGGTCTGATCACCTGGAAGGGCCTGTCTGGGAACTGCGGATCCGGCTGCGTGACGTTGCGGCGAGGATCACCTACTGGTGTACTGCTGATGGAAGAATTGTGCTGCTGACAGTGTTCCCGAAGACCAAGCAGCATGACCAGAGGCAGATCGACCGGGCAGTCCGAGCGCAGAAGGTTTGCGAACGTGACCACCGGGCGCCAGTGGCTGCAGTCTACGAAAGGCAGGTGTGATGGCCGCCTACCACACCCGCTGGGTCCGCCTGCCGGTGGACGTAGAGGATCCGGAGCGGATCGCCATCCGCGAGGCGCTGGCCTTCGGTAAAGCGGTGTTCGACCAGCGCTGCGCTTTGGGTATCAGCGTCGCGGACCTAGCCGACCGGGCCGACATGACCGTCGATGACATTGAGTGCATCGAGGAGGGCGGTACCGAGCCCACCATCGCTCTGCTGCGGCGGCTAGCCGCCGCTCTCGATTCGGACGTGCACCTGACCCCAGGACACGACCTCGGCTCCGTATGGTTCGAACCCCACGCAGCCTGAGGTGATCAGCCCAGCAGCTTGGGTTTGAAGACAGGGCTCACGCGGACACTCAACCTTCCATTGTGCTCCGCTGCCATTATCAACGGCGTCCCGCACGCTCATAGCCGCAGCCAGAGTGATTTATGCGGGTGGTGGTTATGGCTTTGATGTCTCCGGAGGCCGGGGAGGTGATGAGTGAGCCCGGTCTAGCGGGTTGCGGGCTTGTCCGCGCGCGATGGAGGTGTTCCTGGGCTGCGCGGCAGCCTGGTTTCGGGCCGTCCGGGCCAGGCCTGGGGTCATCCAGGTGAGCATCGACGGGATCTGCGCGCGCCACGTAGTCATGGTGTGGCCGCCTCGCGGGGTGAGCGTGAGCGGGATATCGCTTTGCCGCAGCTGAAGTTCCTGCCAGAAGCGTTCGGTGCCGGCCACGTCCTGCGTGTCATCCGCGCCGGCTCCGAGCCAGAAGCGGGGGATGACCGCAGTGGCGGGCAGCATCTGGATCTCGTCCAGCGGCGTGTTCTGTTTTTGCAGGCTGATGCTGCCGCCGAACGGGCTGACGGGGCGGTTCGTCTCTGCGAGCTGGTTGTCGGACGGCTCGAAGTAGCCGCTGAGCACCCCGGCGAACCCGTAGCGGCTGGGGTAGTGCAGGGCCATGTTGGCGGCGCAGAACCCGCCTTCGGAGTAGCCGGCCACGCCCCATGCCATGCCCGGCGGCAGCACCCGCAGGATGTGTGGGATCTGCGCTGGCAAGTCCACCGCCAGATAGGTCAGGTCCTGCGGGCCGCCGGCCTGGTTGAGGCACTGCAGCGAGATGTTCTGGCCGCCGTTCGCATCCGGCATGAGCAGGACGGCGGGCTGAGCGAGCTTTTCCGCCAGCAGGTGGTCAAAGGCATGGGTTACGCCGACTACGGTGATCCAGTCCTGCGGCTGGCCAGGCTGGCCATGGATGAGCTCAAGCACGGGGAACCTGTAAGCCCGGTACGCCGCCTGGAAGTACTGCGGCGGCAGATAGACATACACCTGCCTGGTGATATGGCTGCGCTGTCCGGTCACCGGCATCCGCAGCGTGTATCCCTGCTGCTGCGCCAGCTTCAGCTCGGCACCGCTGCCGTCGAGCGTGCCGGACTTCGAGCTGGAGACGAACTTGATGCCGGGCACATGGGATGCCGCATCGGTGCCCTGGTGCGTGAGATCGGAGATCATGGCGCCCCAGGTCTGGTAGTAGTCGTAGTACTTGTTGACGGCTAGCACTCCGAACACCATGGCGGGAAGGAAGACAAGGCACGCGGCAAGGACGCGGAAGATCGCGCGGCGAGCGGTTAGCGTCCGCCACATGAGCGCGCCGAATACCGCTATCAGCAGGACGAAGAGCGCAGTGCTCTGGGGTTCTAGCATTCAGGCCTCCAGATCCCGGGGAACTCTTGCCCTGGCGCTGGCCTTAAGCCCTCAGGCGCGTGCCCCCGACATCGATCACGGCTGCCAGCGCAGCTCGCCGTGGATCGGCGCGCTGCCTCGAAGCCGTCGCGGGGCGAACAGCAGCACGACGCCCCCTGGCCGCCGACCCGCCGCTTTTCTGGTTGCACATGTACGGAGCCTTCACCCCTCTTCCTGATACGTCGGGCGGGGGTGGCGCCATGGTTGCCCCCTTTCCGCCAGCTCATGCTGTCGGCCGGGCGTGTGACTGACTCTCGCTTCCCGGGCCGGAGTCATGTCTCAGTCGCAGCGATCCGAGTCGCATTCACAGTACGAAGAGCCATTCCCGCACCTGCCCGAAGCCGTAACCGCTGTCACGAACGGCCAGCCCGGCCGGGCCCGGCAGGAGCGCCCGCCCGCCTCTCAGTCTCGCCAGTCGCCGTCGGCACCCGGCGAGATGCGGTCTGGCTCCATCGCGGCGCAGGACCCGTGCGCCGCGATGATGCTCCTGATGGCCGGGCTCCCCGGAGCCGGGAAAACCACCCGGGCCAAACAGCTCGCCGCCGTGCACCGGGCGCTGCGGCTGACCCCCGATCACTGGATGATCTCGCTGTTCGGCGAGCCGACGGCCGACGGCAAGCGCTTCGCGCTCGAAGGGCGGCTCATCTCGGTTGCCCTGCAGGCGCTGCTGCTGGGGACCAGCGTCGTGCTCGACTTCGGGCTCTGGGGCCGCGATGAATGGTCGGCACTGCGGCGGCTGGCGCAATCGGCCGGGGCGTCCTGCCAGGTGGTCTACCTGCCCGTGGCCAAGGATGTCCAGCTCGCCCGGATCGCACACCGCCAGGCAACGGCACCGCACCAGACATTCCCGATGAGCGAGGCCGACGTAGGGCAATGGCGGGAGCAGTTCCAGGTGCCTGATGCCGCCGAACTCGGCGGCGGTGAAATCCCTAACCCGCCAGCAGGGTGGCCGGGCTGGGCGGAGTGGGCAGCAGACCACTGGCCCTCATGTACCGACAGCTAACCTGACCGCCTGTCTGGGACCGTCCTGGCGGCGTTCGTGCTGGCCAGCCATGCCGCTGGCGTATTACCGCAGCTCAGCCGACGCGTCCGCACTGGCGGCGGACGCGGCCAGCATGCACGCTCGCCGTCCAGGATGGCCAGACAATCCGGAGACTGACGAGCACCTGCTGTGTCAGGTCTGCTGAGACTACGAGCGAGCGTCAGATTGACCGAGACTGCGTCAACTCGACGGAGACGGGACAGCTGCCTCGCCGTGCGTACCCGACTTCGTCGGCCTGCTGGCAGGTTTACCGCACATGCCGAGTAGCGGACGTTTTACGCGCGCATATTTATGCGCTGACACGCATGTTCACCCGGCTTTTGAAGGCTGCCCACGGTTTAGCTAAGCCCAGCGGCCTGACCCCTCCGGCGACCTAGATCGCCGAATCTGGCGGGGCGAGCTTGTCGCCCGGAGCGGTCTTGGTCGAGCAATCTGTGTGGCTTCCGCGTTCGGCCCGATGACGATCCAGGGTGGGATGTCCGACGGAGTCGTTTGGCATGTCACGGGCTGCCGGGCTATCTCGTCTCAGCGATGAGAGCTAGTACCGGATGAGGAGCGTGAGATCATGCGAGTGTTCGTGGCAGGCGGGACCGGGGTGATCGGGCGGTGTCTGGTGCCGCAGTTGGTGGCCCGTGGGCACCAGGTGACCGCGACGACAACGACCGCGGCCAAGTTGCAACTGTTGGAGCAGCTGGGGGCCGAGGGCATCGTGATGAACGGGCTCGATGCGGCATCGGTGGGCGAGGTGGTGGCCACGGCCCGACCCGACGCGCTGGTAAACGAGATGACGGCCCTGTCGCCGGCGCACGCCGGCAAGCTCAATCCGAGGAAGGCCGACCGCTTCTTCGCTACCACCAACCGGCTGCGCAGCGAGGGGACCGACCATCTGCTGGCCGCGGCGCAGGCGAGCGGCGGCTGTCACGTCGTTGCGCAGAGCGCCGCGATCTTCAACGGCATCCGCGAGGGCGGATGGGTCACGACCGAGCAGGACCCGCTGGTCGGCCCCGTGGAGGGGATCAAGGCCATCAACCATCTCGAGGAGGTGGTCGTGCAGGCCGGCGGCGCGGTGCTGCGCTACGGTGCGCTGTACGGGGCGGGCGCCACCGACGATCAGATCGGTTTGGTGCGCAAGCGGATGTACCCGCTCGTCGGGGGCGGTACCGGGTACATGTCGTGGGTGCACGTCGACGACGCGGCCGGAGCGACTGTGCTGGCGCTGGAGAAGAAGGCGACAGGTGTGTTCAACATCGTCGACGACGAGCCGGCACCGGTACGTGAGTGGCTCCCCTATCTCGCGCAGTGCGCTGGCGCCAAGCCGCCGCGGCGGATCCCAGTGTGGCTGGCCCGGCTGCTAGCCGGCGAGATGATGGTGGGCATGATGACCGAGGGGCGCGGCTTCTCCAACGCCAAGGCCAAACGGGAACTCGGCTGGCAACCACAGTGCCCCTCGTGGCGAGAGGGCTTCAAGAAAGAACTCGCATGAGCCGCCTGAGCTGCGGCGGGGAGTTCGAGCAGCTGCGGCCGCTGCTGTTCGCGATCGCCTACCGGATCCTCGGCAGCGTGACCGAGGCCGAGGACGCGGTTCAGGAGACCTGGCTGCGCTATGAGTCCTCATCGACCGCGCCCACATCCATCAAGGCGTTCCTGTCGGCCGTCGTCACCCGGATCTCGATCGACGTGCTGCGCTCGGCCCGCGTCCGACGGGAGACCTACGTCGGGCCGTGGCTGCCCGATCCGCTGCTCACCGACCCCTACGAGGACCCGGCGCGCTCGGCCGAGTTGGCCGACTCGTTGTCGATGACGGCGCTGCTGCTGCTCGAACGGCTCAGCCCGCTCGAACGGGCGGTATTCGTCTTGCGGGATGTGTTCGGGTTCGACTTCGCCGAGATCGCCTCCGCCGTCGGGAGATCGGAGGCGGCCTGCCGCCAGCTTGCGGTCCGAGCCCGGCGCCACATGGACGATGGGCGCCCCCGGTTCGATACCGACCGCGCCGGACGCGAGACGCTCGCGGCGCGCTTTTTCGACGCGATCCGCGATGGCGACGTCGACGAACTGAGGCAGCTGCTCACTGCCGACGTCCAGATGATCGGGGACGGAGGAGGAAAGGCGCCCGCGTTTGCCAAGGGCGTGACCGGCGTCGACAACGTCGCCCGGATGCTCGCCTCGTTCTTCCAGCTGCTCACCAAGATCGACGTGGGCCTGGAGCCACGCGAGGTAAACGGCCAGCCCGGCGCGATCGTTCGCGATCGGGACGGCAGGGTCATCGGCACCTTTACGCTCGACATACTCAACGGTCAGATCCAGACAATCCGCTCGGTGCTCAATCCCGACAAGCTCGGACACCTGGGCCCGGTCGCGGACGCGTGGGCCCTAAGCCGCGAGCTGAATCAGGCTCGCCGCCCCAACAACTGACCCTGCGCACCCATATGTCCGGTAGCCCGAAGTATCCCAGCCGCAGGCGACACCGAACATCGCTCGAGTACCTGACAGTTACTAGTTGATTGCCGCGCCGAACGACGGCTACGCGCGCTGTCAAGACGCGTCCCGCGGTCGCAGCTCAGATTCCCGCTGTCTCCATGACCCTCCGTATGCCGCATAAATATGCACAGCGGCAACGGCATCGAACGTCCGGTCATGCCGCGGACAGGGTCGACCTCAGGCAGCCAGGTAAGAGATGACATGCAGACCGTGGTGATCACCCACGCCGTCCGGGTCCCGCTGCGATGCCTTCGCCCAGCACGTGCGAGAAGGCGGTATCGGCGGCTAGCGGTGCCGCGTCCCGGGCACCGCGGTTGCAGATGCTGCGGCCGCGGGCGGGTCAGGGAGCGCCACGATACATCGGCTTCAGCGGATGCCATTGGCTCCTCGTTTGGCTCCTAGGTAGCGGACCGCCTCTGCGGCGCGTATCTGAATCGCAGATCTGCCTGGTAAGGGCGTACCGCTGTTCATCCGCAAGGTGATGTACCAGATTGAGTGATTGCCTGCGAGCAGTACATCATTAGAACGATCATAGTTTCGAATAAAACTATTTACCTAAGCGATTTGCGCCCCGACCGCGACTCGAACGCGGGACCTACTGCTTAGGAGGCATATTCGAAGTATTGCTAGAAGGGGCCAGATGGTGCCTGACGTGCTGTTTGCCGGCAGCGGCAGTGGCTGGATGCGGCCTGGCGTAGCTCTGGATCTGTAGTCGTTGGCTCCCCGTTCGGCTCCCCCGAATTCCGTTAGCGATGCTAATGTCCAGATCGCCTGAAGCCACGATGCCGCACTCGATCACCGCCTCAACCACTGATGGCTACGAGCGTGACGTTCTTCGCGCCGCCGTCAGGCGACGACACTCGGCTGTTGGGAAGCACCGGGGGCTCAGCATCGCGACGCTAATGTCAGGACCGCAGATACTCTGACCAACCGTGAGCGACCAGATACGGCGCCTGCGTGACTTCGAGCTTGAACCTGAAGTCCGTTGCTGGCTGGACAGCCTCAGCGACTTCAAGCGTGTCGACGAGATATGCGGCTTGCTCGCCGAGAAAGGGCAGCAAACTCGGCGGCCCATGGTCTGATCATCTGGAAGGGCCGGTGTGGGAACTGCGGATCCGGCTGCGTGATGTTGCGGCAAGGATCACCTACTGGTGTACTGCTGATGGAAGGATCGTGCTCCTGACAGTGTTCCGGAAGACCAGGCAGCACGACCAGAGGCAGATCGACCGGGCCGTCCGGGCACAGAAGACGTGTGAGCGCGACCACCGGGCACCTGTGGTGGAAATCTATGAGAGGCAGGTGTGATGACCGGTTACCACACCCGCTGGGTCCGCCCGCCGGAGCACGCCGACGATCCGGAGCGGATCGCCATCCGCGAGGCACTGGCCTTCGGCAAGGCCGTGTATGACCAGCGTTGCGCCTTGGGTCTTAGCGTCGCCGACCTGGCCGCCCGAGCTGACATGACCGTGGATGATGTCGAGTGCATCGAACAGGGCGGCACCGAGCCCACCATCGCCCTGCTACGGCGCCTAGCCGCCGCTCTCGACTCGGACGTGCGACTGACTCCGGGGCACGACCTTGGTTCCCTTTGGTTTGAACCCCACGCTGCCTGACCTGACGACTCCGGCATTGACAGGCGGGGTACGACCCCTGAGTGACGGACACCGATTGGGATAACGCACGCGTACCCGCCGCTATGTACGCTTACGACTTGTGCGCTTGTGCGCAAGATTCAGCCGCAGAACGGACATTCTGTCGTGCCCGGGTGAGCAGGTGCGCATCCTCAAAGCCCACTGGGCTCGGCGTTGGCTCGTGTGCTGCCGGACAGGGTTGGTCAGAGCTGGTTTAGCGCTTTGCGTATGCCGGTCTGCGCTTGTTGGCCGAGCCGTTCGAAGGCGGCCTGAGCAGCGGGGCGAGAAGACGGGACGGCCCTTTGAAGGTGAGCTCGGCTGTGTAGGGGACCTCGGTGCCGGCGTCGATGCTACGGAAGGTCATGGTGTCGACGGCGATGACCGTCTTGTTTTCTCCGCGGAGCCGGATGCGCTCGCCGGGGATGAACTCGCGCACGATGTAGGTCAGCTGGGTTTTCCGGCCGAGGAAGGTGGAGGTGTTGAGGTAGGTGGTGCCGGCCCCTCAGTCGCCGTGGTGGTTCACGGTGACCGTGGTGCCCGGGTCCCACTCGGTTGTGGTGGTGAAGTCGGAGAGGTAATCGAATACCGCGTCCCGCGGCTTGTTGATGACGACAGTCTTCTGCAGTCTCATGGTTTCCTTCGGGTTCCTTGTGGTTCTGGGCGAGGTGGCCGGGTTGGGCGTGGTCAGGTGAGTGAGGTGCGGGCCCACAGGGCGGTCCAGGCACGGGCGGGGACCAGGCGCGCGGTCTTCATCAGCAGCGCCATCCGGGTGGGGAAGATGATCTCGGTGCGGTCCCGCTCCAGCCCGTCGCAGATGGATCGTGCGGCCTGGTCAGCATCGATGATGAAGGGCATGGGGAAGGGGTTGCCGGCCGTGAGGTCGGTGCGGACGAAGCCTGGGCATATCGTCGTCACCTGCACCCCGGTGCGGGCGATGTGGACGCGCAGGGACTCGAGCAGGTTGATCTGTGCCGCCTTGGTGGCGCCGTAAGCTTCGGAGCCGGCCAGCCCGCGGTATCCGGCCACGGACGCGATGCCGGCGATGACGCCGTGGTGTCGCCTCAGCATGCCGGGCAGCACGGCCGCGATAGAGTTGCTCATCCCGGCGAGGTTGACCCGGATGTGCTGGTCGAAGACCTCGGTGTCCCAGTCCTGCGGGTCCATCTGCTTCCAGTAGCCGGCGGATAGCACGGCAAGGTCGATGGGGCCGAGCTCTTGGTGTACTCGTGCGGCGGCGGCCGCGACCGACGCAGCGTCGGTGACGTCGAGTGGCACGACGAGCATGTGCCCTCCCGACACCTCCTGGAGCTGCTCGTCGCGGCGGGCCGAGATCGCGACGGTGCCTCCACGGCAGGCGAGTTCCCGGGCGACCGCTGCTCCGATTCCGCTTGAGGCGCCGACGACCCAGGCGACCTTGCCGTTCAGCTCCATACTGGCTCCCGGGCTACCTGGAGCTGGCTCACGCCGAGGTAACCGCTGCGGAAGCCCGCCTCGGAGTATGCGAGGTAGAATTCCCACATCCGCCGGAAGGTCTCGGCGAACCCCTGGGCCTGGATGTGGGGCCACTGGTCATTGAAGCGCTCCCGCCACAGGTGCAGGGTCCGGGCGTAGTGCGGCCGGAGCTCACGCCGTTGCGTTACCCGAAGGGTGGTGTGCGCCGCCAGGGTGTCATCGATCGCCTGCAAGGACGGGATGATGCCGCCGGGGAAGATGTACTTCTGAATCCAGCTGAAGCTTCGCCGGGTGGCGAGGACCCGGTCGTGAGCCATAGTGATTGTCTGGATGCTCACCTTCCCCCCGGGCGCCAGAAGGCGGTCGAGCGTGGCGAAGTAGGCAGCCCAGTAGGCTTCGCCGACCGCCTCGATCATCTCGACGCTGACGATGGCGTCGTACTTTCCTTTGATC
>JBAPYC010001321.1:0-2801 GCA_049284535.1 Streptosporangiaceae bacterium | reverse complement strand
TTGACCCGCACGAGCTCGGCCGTGTTGAGCAGCTGCTGGACGCCCTCGAGGGCGTAATACTCGCACTGGATCGGCAGCAGCACTTCCTCGGCGGCCACCAGGGCGTTCAGCGTCAGCAAGCCCAGAGATGGCGGGCAGTCCAGCAGCACGTAGTCCAGGTTCGACGTGTCGAATGCCCGCAGCGCCTTGGCCAGCCGCAGCTCCCGGGCCACCACGGGCACCAGCTCGATCTCCGCGCCTGCCAGGTCGATGGTGGCGGGCGCGCAGAACAGGCCCGGCATGTCCCCGGCCGGCCGCACGACCTCGGCCAGGGGGCGCCCGTCTACCAGCACGTCGTAGACCGACGGGACACCAACCCGGTGGTCCACGTCCAGCGCGGTCGACGCATTCCCCTGCGGATCCAGGTCCAGTACCAAGACCCGGGCACCGTGCAGGGCCAGGCTTGCGGCCAGGTTCACGGCGGTGGTCGTCTTGCCCACCCCGCCCTTCTGGTTGGCAATGGTCATGATCCGGCAACGGGACGGCCGTGGCCATGGCTGGCGGTCGCTCATCCCGCGCACAACCGCGGCCCGCGCAGCGCGGGCAATCGGGGTATCCACCGCGTCCGCTGGCACTTCCGGGACTACCACAGGTTTGGTTTCACGTGAATCCACCGCGGCCATCAGATCCCGGTCAGGAGCACCGGCTCCGGACTGGTCCGGCACCCCGGGGGATTCGGAGAGCCCGGTGCCGTCGGCCTCAGACCTGCCATCGTTCACCTGAACGCCTCTCGATGCTTGGCCCGCACCCCATTGCGCGGGGAGGGGCTCCTGACTGCGAAGCCAGCCTGGTTCCTCGGGCTTACCCTGACGACCGGGCCAGCCCAGGCCGCCGGCCAGTACAGGGTCGTGCGGCCCGTGACCATCGCGCCCGGACCTTGTGCTGGCGGCCGACGTGCCCGCCAACGTGAAGCTGGCCACCGTGCCGGACGGCCAGCCTAGGCCCGACGCGCTCAGTGCCCCCGAACTCTCCTGGTAATAGCCCTGCCGGTTATAGCTGAGCCCCACCTATGCCCTGCCTCATCTAGCGAAGAACCGCACGACGGTAGTCGCAGGATCGACCTTACCTTGCCCGGCCCGTACAACTTCGGCGCTGCGGGCACCAAGTCGCCTAAGTGCCGGCCGGGCCTTCTTCAGCTCGTCCTCAGCCGTCCGCCCCTTGATCGCGAGCACCATACCCCCCGGCCGCACCAGGCCAACCGCCAGTTCGGCCAGCCGGTCCAGCGGTGCGACGGCCCGGGCGGTGGCCACGTCGGCGGCCAGCCGCACCTCCTCGGCCCGGCCACGGAGCACGGTCGCATTCTCCAGTCCGAGTCCGGCCACGCAGTCAGAGAGGAACCGGCACCGCCGCTCCATCGGCTCGAGCAGGGTGACGTCCAGGTCCGGCCGGAGCAGCGCCAGCACGATGCCGGGCAGGCCGGCGCCGGATCCGATGTCCACCAGGGCGGCGGGACCTGGCGGGATGAGTTCGGTCACCACTGCACAGTTCAGCAGGTGCCGATCCCACAGCCGGGGGACCTCCCGCGGCCCGATCAGGCCGTGGTCCACTCCACGGGTAGCGAGCAGCCCAGCGAACTCCTGGGCGCGTTCCAGTTCGGGCCCGAACACGGCTTCCGCGCTCGCCGGAGCCGCAATCAAAGCTGGAACCCGAGCATCCTCGTCCAGCGTCGGCGAGTCCTCGGAGGCCTGGGGCGTCACGTGCCGGGGTACACGACCACCCGGCGGTTGGGCTCCTCGCCCTCAGACTCGCTGCGCTGGCCGGCCTCGGCCACCGCGTCGTGCACGACCTTCCGCTCGAACGGTGACATGGCAGCCAGGGTCTTCGGCTCGCCGGTACGGGCGACCTCCTCGGCCACGCTCCGGCCGTAGTCGGCCAGCTCAGCGCGGCGGCGGGCCCGGTAGCCCCCGATGTCCAGCATCAGCCGGGCCCGGGCACCGGTCTGCCGGTGCACGGCCAGCCTGGTCAGCTCCTGCAGCGCCTCAAGCACCGCGCCGTCGTCGCCGACGAGCTCGTTCAGGGTCGCGCCGACCACGGACACGATGGCGCGGTCGCCCTCGACATCCATGTCGATGTCGCCGTCCAGGTCCGCGATGTCGAGCAGGCCTTCCACATAGTCCGCGGCGATGTCGCCCTCCAGCTCGAGATCACTGAGCTGGCCGGATTCGGCGTCCTCGTCCTCGGTGGTGTCGAGCTCGTCGGCCACGACGGTGTCCTCGACGTCCTGCTGGCTCACGACCAGACCTCCCACTGTGCTGTGTCATATCTAAGCGCGATGTCGTTCCCGGGCGCTTGCGCGGCCACCGGCCGCATGCCGTCAGCGCTTGCCGGAACGCTTGCTCCGGGCCTGCCGCGTCGGCTGCTGCCGCACCACCTTAGCGACGGGCACCTCCGGCTCGGGCTCGGGTTCGGCTTTCCGGCCCAGCCTGAGCAGGCTGCGCTTTTCGCCGCCATTCTGCCCGGTGGCCGGCTGCGTGGCGGGGCTAGCAGCGGTGCGGGTAGCCGACCCGGTCTGCGTGCCACCAGTTGCAGGGCGGCTACCCTGTGTGCCAGATCGGGTGCCGTCATTCGCGGTGGTCTTGGCACCACCAGCCGTGGCCGCCTTCGCCGAGCTTGCCTTGGCCGGGCTCGTCTTGACGGGACTCGCGGTGCCGTTCTTCGCACTCGCCGCCGCGCCGTTCTTCGCATTTGCCGCTGCGGTGGTCTTGCCGCCCGGCGTCGTGCCGTTCTTCGTGCCAGTGGCCGGGCTGCCCTTGGTGCTGCCC
>JBAPYC010001320.1:0-3451 GCA_049284535.1 Streptosporangiaceae bacterium | reverse complement strand
TGGACGCACGGCACGCCGACGCTGCGGCCGGTATCCGCAAGCGGGCCCAGGTGTCCGTGGCCGGCGCGCACCTCGGCGCCGCGATCCAGGGAGCCGAGGCGGATCACGTCACCGTGGTCACCAGCGACCCGCGTGACATCGGGCGCATCGCCGGGGGCCGGCGCGTCGACGTCGTTGCCATCTGACCGATCTACCATCGAGTCATGAGCGATGATTTCCCGGCGTTTGCCCTGTCGGAGGAGCACCAGGCCCTGCGCGAGGCAGTGCGGGCCCTAGCGGACGACAAGATCGCGCCCCGTGCGGCCGAGATCGACCGCACCGCGGAGTTCCCCTGGGACGTGTACGAGGCCCTGGCCAAGGCGGACCTGCATGCCGTGCACATACCCGAGGCCTACGGCGGCGCCGGCGCGGACGCCATCGCCACGGCCATCGTGATCGAGGAGGTGGCCCGGGCCTGCGCGTCGTCCTCGCTGATCCCGGCGGTGAACAAGCTCGGCACGGTGCCGATCATGCTGGCCGCATCCGAGGAGGTCAAGGCGCGGTACCTGACCTCGGTGGCGCGCGGCGAGGCCATGTTCTCCTACGCCCTGTCCGAACCGGAGGCCGGCTCGGACGCGGCCGCGATGAAGACCAAGGCGGTCCGCACCGACTCCGGCTACGTGCTGAACGGGGTCAAGCGCTGGATCACCAACGCCGGGGTGTCCAAGTACTACACGGTCATGGCGGTCACCGATCCCGGTGCGGGCGCCAGCGGCATCTCGGCCTTCGTGCTCGAGGACGGCGACGAGGGGTTCACGTTCGGCGCCCCCGAGCACAAGCTCGGGATCAAGGGCTCGCCCACCCGGGAGCTGTACTTCGATGACTGCGCCATCCCGGCCGACCGGCTGATCGGCGCCGAGGGCGAGGGCTTCAAGATCGCGCTGCGCACCCTGGACCACACCCGCATCACGATCGCGGCCCAGGCCCTGGGCATCGCCCAGGGAGCGCTGGACTACGCGCTGGGGTACGTGAAGGAACGCAAGCAGTTCGGCAAGCCGGTGGCGGAGTTCCAGGGCCTGCAGTTCATGATCGCCGACATGGCCATGAAGCTGGAGGCGGCCCGGCAGCTGACCTATGCCGCCGCGGCCAAGTCCGACCGGGCCATGGCGGGCGAGAAGATCGCCGACCTGACCTTCTTCTCCTCGGCCTGCAAGTGCCTGGCCTCGGACGTGGCCATGTCGGTCACCACCGACGCGGTCCAGCTGCTGGGCGGCTACGGCTTCGTCAACGACTACCCGGTCGAGCGCATGATGCGGGACGCCAAGATCACCCAGATCTACGAGGGCACCAACCAGATCCAGCGCATGGTGATGGCACGGCAGTTGCTGAAGGGGTGAAATTAGGGCGCTGACCTGCGGATTCTCCGGTCTGTCGGGTCGCAGGAACAGCCATCTGATGCCAAGCCGGGTGACCCGTTCAGCTGTCCAGTTTACCCGGTTAGTCCTAGTTATTTCCCGTCGTTTCCGGACCCCGTGCTGAATCCGTGCTGATACCTGGGCCGCTTTGGTCTAGACCAATCGGTGCAGCTAGAACCATAATGATTACTCGCCTAAAGATGCTGCGAGTTGTTACATCGTCGTTCGGCCGGGGTGCCGTCCTCGAACTCAACGCAGCAGTGTTGCCTTGTTCTGACAGTCTTCAGGTCGGTGGCCCGAGTGGCCAAAGGGAGCGATCTGTAAAACCGTCGGCTCAGCCTACGTTGGTTCGAACCCAACACCTGCCACCACCTGCGAAACGGCCCGCTAGCTGCGGAAACGCGGCCCGGCGAGCCGTTTCCTTCTTGTCACGCCAGGTATCAGGGTGCGTCACTATGGGTCGATGCATGGCAGTGTGCGCGTACATATGGTGTACAGCGTCCGGGCAAAACTAGCGGTGCATATAACCGCTTCCTTCGGCCATCTGGCGACCGGATAGGCGTGACGAGGGCATCAGCAGTGTGCCAGAGCGCGGCGGTCAGGGATCTGCGGACGCGACCGCCGCGAGCGTGATCGCCGCGGTTGCCGCCAGCCCATACACTGCGGCGTGGCCGGAACGACGAAGTCGACAACGCCGTGTGTGTTCTGCGGCGCGGCGGGCGCCCCTAGCACCGAGCACGTGGTGACGGACATACAACTAGGCCACGCCGAGCGGCGCGGACGCGGCCAGGGCGGGGTGCATGGCGATGTACTCGGCATAGGTGAACAGGTGCGCGTCGCGGGCCTCGGTGAGCGCCGCACCGGTCACCCGGTCGGCGGTGAGCGCGGCGACCGCCTCGATGCGGGCCCTGATCAGGCTGGTCATCGCTCTGATGGTGACCGGGGCAGACGGGTGCCCGACAGCCCAGCGGACGCGCGTATTTCCCGCGTCGAAGACGGCGGTGACGGCGCGCTCCAGCGACTCGAGGTCAGGCCGCCCGGTCCATGCGGCCTCCGGGACCACGTCGAGCAGTCCCGGAGCGCCGCCGACGTCTCGCGCGGCTTGTCCAGCTGGCCGAGCATGGCCCTGCGCGGCGGCGCGGGCGCGGGCCTGGTCGGCGGGGCCTGCATCCAGGCGCAGGTCCGGGACTGCGGGTCGCCCAGGTGGCGCCGCAGGGCGTGCTGCGCCTGGCGGAGCGGCACGTGCTCCTCCCCTCAGGGCCGTATCCGAAAGTGTGAAAGCCATCGCCACCTGTTGACCATCAGGCAACGATCCAGGTAGAGAAACGGCGGTTTCGGCCGGATCGTTGCTGACACGTCAGCTCATCACCACCATCCTGTTTCACAGAGCGCTGCCGCACGTTGACGTTTTGTGTTTTGTCAGCGGGGCGCCAGGAGGGAAAGTATGTGTCTGCGCTGGCCAGTGACTTGCCGTCGCGGAACGGGTGGTCGGTCGGCGAGCATGCCGGGGACCGGACGCCGGACAGGTTCCAGCGGTTGCTGAGCCGGGCTTCGTGGGACGATGCGGCGGCGATGAGCCAGGTCCGGAGGTACGCGGCGGCCGGGCTGGACGAGGTGGCCTGCCGGTCGCGGCGCCGGCGGATGGCGGTCGGGGCGCTGGATGAGACGGGCCAGGAGAAGCAGGGGACTGCCACGGCGGGCGTGAAACGCCAGTACATGGGCTGCGCCGGCCGGGTCGCGAACGGGATTAACACGGTGCTGCGCCACGAGGCGCAGGTTTGTATCCCTCGCACAGCGAGGAGAGATTGGAGGTAAATCTCTGGATCTGATGGCTGACCTGGACCTGAAAAGTGAAGGGAAAAATAGCATGCCAGAAAACCGGTGGTCATGCCCAGGCGTAGGGGTGATGCGCCGGGAGATCCGCGCGATATGGCTATGGCTTGATTGCATGAAACCTTAATCTCCAGAAGGTGCAATTGATCACCCGTCGGAAAGACGCCTGAAACCGGCGCCGGCCCCTGCGGCAGGATGGCACTGTGCCTGCTGCAAGCCTCTGG